>CAYUTE010000161.1:0-13510 GCA_964447545.1 uncultured Eubacteriales bacterium | reverse complement strand
GCCCTTTACTTCTTTCCATATAACAAAACCATTAACTTGACAATTATATATAAAGTAGTATAATGATAGTGGAAAGGGGGTGAGACTTATCAAAAAGGTGGGTGATGTTTTTGATTATATGTTTATGGCTGTCGGCACCGCATATAGCCTGGAAAACATTGAAACAATTTTAGGAATTATAATTTTATGTATTCAAATAATTTGGCTTGTTTCTAAATTGTTTTATAAGTTGTATTTGTTAAGAAAAAATAAAGCTACTATTGAAGATGTTGGTAATGAAGTAAACAACACCGTAAAACAATTACAAAACATCAAGAATGATATTTCTAAGGGGTGTGACGAAAATGGACACAGTAAACAAGAGGAATGATTGGATATTTGGTTGTATAAAAAATCCTTTAAAAGACAGGGATTATATAATTAAACATTCAATTATTCAAATGCTTAATAAATCTACAAGAATTTTTAAGTATAGCGGTCTACCTGATACTATACTACAAAAAGACTTGGAGACTATGTTGCAAGTTAATGGTTTTGTTATATGGAAAGAAGTAAAGGGCAAACTTTATGTATTTTGGGGCGGTTTAGGTGGTGAGCCTAACCCATATTATTTACCGACAAAAGCAGTTGTAGCTAATCCAGCACTACGATATAACGCCACTCTTGATATAGACGAAAATTGTGTTGTTATGCTAAATGACCATTACTATGAGGGTGTTATGCCACTTTTCTCTAAATACGCTAATATGTTGGCTGACGCTGAGATAAGTTTGCGATATGCAATATTAAACGCAAGAGTACCCGCTTTGGTGCAAGCTGATAATGATAACACATATGAAAGTGCTAAAGAGTTCTTTAAGAAAATCGAAAACGGTGATGATTATGGTGTAATTCTTACTAAAGAGTTCTTCGAGGGTATCAGTTCTCAAGATTTCTACAAAGAGCCACATATAAAAGAGCTTATTGAGGCTATACAATATATAAAAGGTTCTTGGTTTAATGAGATTGGTTTAAACGCCGCTTTCAATATGAAGAGAGAGGCTATAAATGAGGCAGAGGCAGCAGTTAACGAAGATATTCTGTATCCTACTGTTGATACTTGGCTTGAATGTCGTAAACATTATCTTGAAAAAGTTAATAAAATGTTCGGAACAAATATTACGGTGGAGTTCGATAGTGTTTGGTTGAGAAATAATTTGAGAGAAGAGATTGGTATTGATATGGAAAAAGCTGAATTGGAAAACACTGAAACCGACATTAAAGGTGGTGATAAAGTTGAAGATAATAGAGACACTGAATGATACTCAATTAACAGAAATAGTTTTAGGTAATTCAACTGGTATATTTACTGGTGTTGCACAACCTACAGATAAATGGTATTCAGATATTGGAGATATGTGCAGAATTTATTATCTTCAAAGGTCTGGAGAAAAAACTATCTCACCCTTTTATAATAAACTTATTACCATAGTAGAGGGTGCAAGTAATATACCAAATACAGCCGAACAAATTTTAGGTGAGTCGGTTAGAAGTAAATTTATTGATAAGTGGAACAAAATTTACACTGCTCTTTTTGATGAATATAGCCCTTTGGATAGTTTCACTTTTAATGAAACCAAGACGGGGAATAATAAAGACACTAAGAATATAAATTTAACTGACACCAAAAAAGGTAATAATACTGATAATACGACTTATAACACCACGATAGAGGACAACGGTAAACGTGCAGTAAATGAGACAGTCACAAGAAACAATGAAACGCAAGAAAACACTCAAGGTTTTAACTCAACTTCACCAGTAAACACAGACGGTTCAACTGACAATAATGTTGAAACAACCGTCGCAGAATTGGACAACAATGTTACTCAAAATATAAATACAAAAACTGGTACGGACAATAAAACTTTTAATATTGATGAGACTAACACAAAACAAGGTAGTGATACGACTGATTACACAATAAACGAGACGGTTACGCAAAACGGTCGTAAAGATAGCGGTGCTAAACTTTTAGACGAGGAAATAGAGTTTAGAAATAAAAGAATATTCTATGATGTTATATTTGATGATATTGACAGCATAGCTACACTAAAAATATATTTATAAAGGAGGAAAATATATGAATAAAGGTGGTTATCAAATAATTGACTTAAAGAACGTGGAATTAACAAGCGGTACGGGTACGGTGTTCGACGGTGTGTATGAGAAAATAGAGGGAACACGTAAACCTATTCTTGTTAGTGGACTAAATGTAGGTGGTACAGAGTATAACGACGCTTATGTCCAGTTTACCGTTAGTGGAAGTAATTATACTACGACTATTTACGGTATGACTTTGACAATTGCAGATGATGATACTGTTACCCCAACTTGAAATGTTACCGATGAGTTGTTAGGGACGTGGGTGTTTAATGAAACACTAAATGGTGACGATTTTGGCACTTATGTTGTCACATATGGTAATCAGATTGAACAAGATGTAACTGCAAAAAATAATCAGATTTCATTTACATCAAATGGTAATAATTATACATATTTGTGTTATGCCGACGGTCGTATTATACCGACAGGTTTACTCGTATATAGTAGGGAAACGTGGGACGACCAAGCTTATCGTACCATAACCATAACTGACACCTCATCGTTAACAAATCGTGGTGAATTTACAACTTGGCTCAAAACTAACGCAACAAAACAATAAATTATTTAAAGGAGAATAATATGAAAATCACACAAGTTTACGAATTTGTAAACACTGCAACACAAGAGGCACTCGGTAAGAGTGTAGTTTTAAAAGAAGATTTGACTAATATTGTCACAGTAGGTGAGGCGGTATTTAACGCAAATGCTATGGACAAATATGTCAAAGCTTTAGTAAACCATATCGGCAAAGTTATTTTTGTTAATAGAGTTTACGAGGGCTCTGCTCCCTCTGTTCTTATGGACGGGTGGGAATATGGCTCGGTACTTCAGAAAGTATCCGTCGGTTTGCCTGAGGCTACTACTAACGAGAGTTGGGATTTGGTTGACGGTCAGAGTTATGACCCGCACGTATTCCACGCACCTAAGAACGTTATTTCTAAATTCTATAATGAATATGTAACGTTTGAAGTTGATATGTCTTTCACGGAGGACCAGTTAAAAATGTCGTTCAGCAATGCCACGCAGTTGAACGGTTTTGTTTCAATGTTGTACACCAGTGTAGAAAACACTATGACTGTTAAGATTGACGAACTTATCCGTAGAACGATTAACAATATGATTGGCGAAACGTTGTTTACGGACTTCGGCTCTGCTGCTTATAATTCAAAGAGTGGCGTTAAGGCTATTAACCTTTTGTATTTGTACAATCAGAGTTTACCGTCGGGTGCTACTCCGCTAACGGCTGATAAGTGTATCTCGAATAAAGACTTTATAAGATTTGCGGCATATATTATTAAGCTTACGCACGGTCGTATGCGTACAATGTCAAAACTTTTCAACATCGGTGGTCAGCCTCGTTTCACTCCGACAAGTAGTTCACGCATTGTATTGCTTGAAGATTTTGCAAGCTCCGCAGATGTGTTCTTACAGTCTAATACATTCCACGAGGAACTTTCTTCATTACCGCAGGCAGAAAAAATCACTTATTGGCAAGGCAGTGGTACTACGTTTGCTTTTAATGACGTTTCTAAGATAAATATTAAGACGTCGCAAGGCAATAATGTTGAGATTTCGGGTATTATAGGCGTTATGTTTGACCGTTGGGCACTTGGTGTATCCAATGTGGACAGAAAGGTCACTTCGCAATACACGCCTAATGCGGAGTTTTTCACTAATTTCTACAAGTATAAAGCAGGGTTCTTCAATGACCTTAACGAAAACTTTGTAGTATTCTTTGTTGCGTAGTTATCGCAACCGACACGGGTGTTGGCTAATACGCTGACACCCTTTTATTATAAGAGGTGAACAATGGCTATAATAAACAATAATACAATTATGTCACAACCTTATCGTTTTGAAATAGACGGTATTAAAACACAATCTTGTCCTTTATCAGATAGTAAAGAACTTGTTGTGTATATTGACCAAACTGACAATTTATGCAAGGGTATAATAGTCACAAATAATAACGGTGTGTGGACTAAAACAGAGCCTACGCAACTATTTAATACAGAAATATCGGTGTTTGAGTTAGTTGATATAACCAATAAAGAAGAAACAAATAGTGATTTAAATTTTGTTATTTTTGGAAGTTCAGGTGCTAACACACCACTGAATTATTCTGCTGTTAACATCGATATTTTAAGTGACTCAATAAACCTTAATGGCCAACAACTTATAGTAGACGAAGTTCAAAATTTTTGTGCTAATTCTTGCAGGTATGGAGCTGCAACTTGTTTGTATCAGGATAGAGCGAGGTTACATATAGCTACATATAGTGCAACTAATAGTCTTAACACGGCGATGATTGATTTTGGTGAAAATGATATTGAAGATTTATATGACTCGGTGTTTTTAAAAGGCAATTCAGTATCATCATATCAGTATATAATGGTAGTATGGGAAGGTATGAACGTTGATTTTGAAATTGGTGTACATTACAGCATAATAAAATTCTTAAGTGATTTGTCTGAAATTTCTGTAACTTCTCAATCAATACTTGGTGTACCATTTGAAAGTTCACAGGTACGTGTAAAAAATATTTCTTATTTAGGTAAATCTAATCCTAACATTTTGTTAACATATATAGAGTCGACTCTTCCAAACCTTAAGGCACTTTTAGGTCGTGGTGACGGTACTTCCACAGATGATATAACTATGAATTTTAGTGGCGGAGGAATGTCACTTGATATTGACACTGGCGTTTTAACTTATGACGTTACTAAAATAAATGATGATAAAGCTTTTATAAGCTACGCGAAAGAGGCGGAATGTTTTTCAGTTTGCGTAACCGCCGATAATACAGTTGGATTATCAAAGGGAATGACCTTTGGTATGGGTAACTTAGGTGCAAGCCAATTTTCAATATCGAATATTGTACCTGATAATAATACCATTGTGAACTATGTAGCCAACACATCAATAAATGCGGTAATGCTTTCAGAACAAACGGTCACACCTAAAATAGACTTTTCAATATATAATTTAACAGGTGATACTCAAATTTTGTTACTCTCGGATATTGAAGTAGTCACTAAAATAGCTATGCAATCGTCATCAGATTACACAACTGCTTATATTGATTTAACTACTGCACAAGGTGTGACAAGAGAAGAAATAACTTTGCCTGTAATAAGTGGTAAAGAAATTGTTGGATTATCCACTATACCAAATAGTGAGACGGCTGAAATACTTGATAATGGTACCACATATGAAGTTAATTATAGTGAAAACACTACGTTATATTTAGCTTATAAAACATTACCACCAACACCAACATATTATGATTATGATATAAAAGATAATTCAGGTGGCACAACTCTACTTACATTAAAGACTACAGAGGTGGCAAGTACTCTAAGAATTACTAAAACTAATGATATAGTTACGGTGCAAATAAATAATTCCGTAGGTGGTTTTACACCGCCAGATGTTGAAAATATGGTGTTTGCAGGGTTTTCAACTCAACCAAATTCTATATCAGTTGAATATGAAATAAATCACGCGTACATAGTTAATTTTGGTGATAGTGGAATATCGTTGTACTCTGTTTACAAAGTTGATGAAACTAAAAACTCAATAATATTATATCAAAATAGTGCTGAGAGAAATAGAGTTGACAAGACGAATTATCTCACACAAATTGGTAGTATAGTTGGCACAATAAGGGAAAGCACATCTATAATAGACATAGTATTAAGAATAGAATATAATAAAGTACCTGATTTTAACTATTGTTACTTAACGGCGTTTAAGAGATATTATTATGTAACGGATATAACAACTGTAAACACAAATGTATGGGAGTTGTCCTTATCGTGTGATGTTCTTATGAGCTATAAAGAGGCTATTAAAAATTGTAACGGATTTATCGAAAGGAATGAAAACACTTTTAATGAAAATATAGTAGACAAGCAAAGAGTTATAGAGCAAGGATATGATATAGAAGAAATAACACTTGAAAATGAGTTATTTAAATACTCAGATACTGGTGAAAATAGACCGTTTGTTATATCAGGTTATTATATATTCCCTGAGGGTGGAGCAGAATGGGACGTTACTTATAACGGAATAAATTGTACTGTAACTGGACCTAACACCATTACGGAAGCTACGCCTATCACAATAAAGATTACACCTAATGCGGGTTATACACTTGCAAATGTTGTACCGATAGTTAGGTTTGCGGTAATAGACAGTTTTGAGGCAAGTAGTGGAACGTTAGTTATATCTACTAAGAGCCAATATCATACTAATGGACGAGGGGTTGAAGTTACCGTACAAGCGGTGCAAGAATAGTGAGGTAAATTATGAGTAGAGATTGGATAAAACAAGATTTCAGATTTTCAGGAAACACAAATAACATATTTCAATATTTATGGGCGTTATCACAAACTGATTTAATATCGTTAGGTTCTTTTATGTATGACCCGCCTAATACATTACCTGAGTTTTTCCTAAATAGTAGCAACTACATCACAAGCTTAATGTTATTTCCTTTTGATGTAAAAGATTTAACGTTACAAAATAGACCCCAATACTTAGAAATTGGTGGTGTTAGCTCTAAGACTTCCAAATATCCTATTACTGGTACATATGTACCTAATATAAATACGTACTTTTTAGGTGAGTATAAAGTTACACCTAAGTTTAACAACTTTGCAGACTACAACGGATATAGCCAAATAGAAGTGTGGTTACCGTTTTATGGTACCGAAGAAGTTAGCATTACCGACGTATTAAATAAATACTTACAGGTATATATAACCGTAGACTATAATTCAGGTCAAGCCTCTTATGCTATATGTAGCAGTGAAACACAGTTTAGCGGTATATGGTACTTAGCTAATTCTGAAAATGCAAGAATACTTAAAACTTGTATTTGTCAGTTAGGTGTTGAGTTACCATTGGGTAAAACTAATGCAACAGATATGAGAAGAAATGTTATAATGTCGGCTGCTTCTGCCGTAGTAGGTGTTGCAACTAATTCTTATATAGCTAATGCAGGTATGGCAACTTCAAAAGTTCAATCGACTACAACGACAAAAAGAACAAGAAGAAACCCAAAGACTGGACGTCAAATTACTATGTCTACTAAGAGTGTCGAAAAGGAGCAAGTGATTGATAGTTCTAACCATTATAAGATATCCGCTATGAAAGAATGTTTTGAATATGGTGCAACTGCATTGGCTAATATGCATATTGCAGGTCATACAGATAGAAGTAATAACCCCGCTACAATGGGTAATTTCTGTAGAGCTGTTAAGATAATACGTTACTATCCAAAATTGCAACCTACTGATGACAATTATAATAAACTATATGGTAAACCATACGGACAAACTTCTAAACTATCGAGTGTTAATGGTTTTACAATTGTATCGGCTATTCACTTTGAGGGTAATGGATTTGGTACTGCTACTGAAGAAGAATTGGCAATGATAGAAGAACAGTTTTCTGACGGTGTTATATTGTAAAAAGAGACCACCCTTAACGGGTGGTTTTCTTTATATCATACAACTTTTTATATAATTATTCATTATTTCGCCGACTTCGTTGTCTTGATAAAATATTTTTTGTTTGTCATATAGTGCTTTTATAAATTTATCTACTTTACCGTATGGTTTTAAAAAGTTAGTGCGATAATTACGTTTATAATTTGGTTGCTGTTGATACACTAATTGTGTATTATCTTCTCTAATAGGTGTCGTCTTTCTATGCATATACAAAAACACAGTATCACCTCTTGATATTATATTACCCTGTAACATCTCTTCATCAAATATTATATAAAATTTATACAACACATCTTTGGGAGCATATTTTTCGGGTAAATGCGGATATATATCTATTTCCCAACCGCCGTGTTTTATCATCTCAAGTTTAGGATTATCAAACGCAAAATATTTATTACTTTCTTTTTTCCTTGCGGGGAAATCTGAATACTCAACGGCAACTTTTAAATCACTGTCGCCATAAGTGTATATATCTATACTACCTTTTCTTTGTGTTCTAACATTGCGTAAACCCATTTCCGCAAAATACGGACAATATTTGTTAATAGTGTTACCGCACATAAATATTTTTACGTCTGTCCTAAGTCTTATAATAGTAGACAAAAGATTTTGAAATTTGACAAACTCTTCAGGTAAATAGTATTGACGGGTGATAAATTCATCAAACAAAACAGTTTTTATGTCGGGGTATGACGTTGATTTATAATGCTCTTCACTTGTAATAGCAAATCCCAATGCAAAAGGCTTATCGTCTTGTGCTTTCTTTTCACCTCTACTATCATACAAACACAAAAACCAACGTTGCCCATAATAATATACTGAATTGTATTTACCTTTGGTAAAGTCTTTTATCCAACCCAATTTAACTATGCTTTCATACATTTGCTGCCCGTTCTTTCCTTTGAAATCTTCTTCCCAACGTCTAACAATAGCTAACTGGTTGTTATAACCACTGTTTACATAATCCAAAAGAGCGTGTTTTAAAACTGCCGTTGTTTTACCGTTAGAACGTTCACCATATATTATATTATAATCGGCGTTACTCTTCAATATATTTTCCAGTGTGTAAAACTTCATCTCTTTTTCTCCTATATTCAACACAAGTACCACGTTTACAATCTGGTTTTTTACAGTTTAAGCATATTTTCTTTAGTTCGTTTTTTAGGTTAATAATATTTTCATCTTTAGGTTTCTCTTTTCTTCCTTGTGTCGGCATTACTTTTAATATTCTTCTGTTATCAAAGAATTTATGTCTCATAACCACCTCGTATTTCGTCAACACAATCTTCACAATATTCCGATACTGCTCCAAGATATATAATACTTTTGCGTATAATTTGTCTTAGCTTTTTATTTTCTTCTTGTAATTCCATAATTATATCATTAACATTTTTCTTGTTCGTTTCATTATCTTTACTTAACATAAGTGTCCTCCTTTTATTCCTAATATTAAGTTTTTGAATTCTTCGTCTATACTTAATGTATATTCCGTGTTTTCTAAATGTACTCCACTACTTTCATTATAGGTATATTCATTACCCATATAATCTATTATTTTGCCGCTCATATAATCATCAATGTATGTGTGTAATAATTTACCACTCCCATTCTTTTCTATATTATTGTCAACATATACAGACGGGAAAGTTAAATTTTCGGTAAATGAGTTAAATATATTATCATTTGTATTGTACTTATATTTCAAATATTCTATTCCAGCCTTTTTTCCTACTCCCGCTATGGTTATTTCAATATGTCCGTCTTTCTCTATCATATATCTCTTAGCACCTAATGTTTTAAATCTATCATATTTCCCCTCATAATCCCATACACCCAACGGTTTTTCTTTACCGTTAATAGTTTTCGGTCTTGCTAAAGATAAATCAATTTTATAATGGTTTAAACATTTTTCTATCTTATTTGTTATATTCTCATTATAATTATCTATGTATTTCTTATGTTTATCTATATTTACGACTTTCAAGCTATCGGTATCACTATAAATATAATCATCTTTAAACTCAATTATGCCACTGAACAAGTTAGCTCTTGCATATGCCGTAACCCATATACCCCAAGCATAATATAAAAATCTTTGTCTATCCGTATTATATTTTTCTAATAATGAGTCAATATCTGCTTTCTGTAATATCCAATTACCATTACAATAAACGTTTTCGTCTTTGCACGGGTCGGTTACGCACATTCCGTATTCAGAATTTACCATTTCTTTCGACCACAAGTATTCAACCTCTTTACCTTTAACACCTTTTAATTCTGTTTTGTTCTTATACAGGGTTAATATTGATAATATAAAATCTTTAGGCAAATAATCTTTATAAAATCTCTTAAAATTGAATACCTCTATGTAGTCCCATTTATACAAATCTGCTATTATGAAAAAATCTTGTTCTGTTAATGCTATTTGTATATAATCCGCCTCGACAATTCTTCCGTTATTTTGTATATAATGCTCAGCCTTAAAACATCTTGATATCGATATATAGTTTTCGTATGATACTTTAGACTTTATATTGTAAAATCTACAGTCAAACATGCAACAATAACCATTTAAACAATCTATAAAATGTTGCTCATTTTTTATTAACGTAGGTATCGGGCTACTCATTGGATATTTTTCGGATAACATAACTGCGGGATAAGATGAAGTAAAATCAAACGAGTGTACATCATTTATGGTTGTACCTACATAATTTAAATTTGCGTGAGTAAAACCGCCCATATACGTCCGTCTGAATTGACGATAATCATCTTCGTCCATTGTGAGCTTTCTTATAGTACGAACATACTCCCATTTGTTATCACCTTTTAAACATTTTGACCTACATAATTGTCTAACATAACCTGTTTTAGTTAAAGGAATTTTAGTTATGTTACCTAATCGTTCAATCTCTTCCTGTATGAACGCCATAACCACCAAGCCGTCATTAAGTATATATCCCCATTCTTTATCCGTTAATGGTGTCTTGCTATGTCTTATAAGTTTATAATCCAAATCCCCAACTTTTTTCTCGACTTTATACTTGGTTAATCTTTCGCCTAATTTCTCAAGAGAATATCCACTTAACAAATAACTACATCTAAACTCAATACCTTTATCAGTAATAGCATATACAGGTTTGCGATTATCCACCGCGAAAACTTTATCCCATTTAAAATAATCCTTAAACCATTGAAATTCATACGATAAATTATGCACATATATTATTAAACGTTTCTCAAGTGTTAATTTATAGTAGTCTACCAAATAATTTATAGCACTTATAAACTCAAACCACGTTCTACCTCTTATACATTTACCGTTTAAACCTAATACCCAAGCATACATAGTGGCTTGCTTGATATTACCTTTATAAAATGAAGATGTCTCTATATCAAAAACTGCGGAACAGTTGGCTACTAACTCACTTTTACCTTTTTTGATAAACTCTACATCGGTAATTATATCTTCGATATTATTTGCGAAAAGTCTTGAGTTTTGAGGTGAACAATATTGATGTATTTTCGTCATCAGCTTTACTCCCCAACTCTTCTAAAGTTTCATCATACTTTTCCATTATTTGGTCAATAGCTCTGTCGATATCAATGTCCAAATTTGTATGACCGAAAAGATAATCCTCAACAGTTTCCATAATAGTGTACTTATAATTTATATATGTACCACCAAAACGGTCTGTTATTTTATTATATATGTCCCAAAATTTATTTTGTGTTTTAGGTGATAATATATCTAACTTATCTTTAATTGGCTCCCAAGTTTGTTGAGCATTTATAGCACCCTGCAATGTAGAAGTTTTTAAGTTGTCTATATATTTTAAATCCCTGTATAGAGTTTGCAATTTTTCTTCACTTAAATCTTCCAAATTTTCAGGTATATCTAAATTTCTAAACGCTTGAGTAGCATATTGAGGGGCAGAATTACCCAACCCCTCAATTTTTTCAACACGTTCAGACAAATCTCTAACAAGCTTTTCGGTCTTTTCCAGTAAATTTTCTTGTCCCAAATCTGTCATAAACATTAACTCCCAAATACCTCTTTAAATACAAGTCTATTTAACTCTTCCAGTTCTTCCTTAGTAAATTCTCTTAATTTAACTATCTCTTTAACCCATATAACGTCATTTGCCGTTTTTGTTTCACCGTCTTTCGTCGTATACAACTTGCCGTGTTCCACTGAACAATTGTCGACATTAAAAGTTAATTCATATAACCCTTTTTTCTTTGGTATGCCCTCACAATTTTGTGTGAATTTAATTTTATACCATTTGCCGTTAATTTCAGCCGAAGCCGCGACAAACTTTTGTTTATCTTTCACTATCTCCTGTGTGTGTAAAATAATTGTTCTTTCCGTTGCAAAATTACTCATAAATTTAATTCTCCTTTTTATTTTGATAAATTTTAATTATATCTTTAATTAACTTTAATTGACCTTCCGCTACTGCTAAATCAGCACTATCTTTATCATTAAAGTGTTCGTTAGTAGACAATAGTTTGTCTTTTAGCTCATTGATACGCTCTAACAATTGTGTGTGCGTGTTGTCGATAAATTTTTTCAATGATTTTGATTGCATGACATTACCTCATAGAGGTGCGGGGTTATTCCCCGCTATCCTCTGTCCCTTTGACCGTCGCATACTTAAAAAATATCTCGTCATCAAGAAAATAAAGTTGATTAAACTTTTCGGTCTTAACAGGTTTGAACATGCCTATTTTTTTGACCGCTTTTTTCAAAGCTTTCTCTTCGTCCGTCTCATTAAAAACCGTAATAACTTTTAAAGTTACGTTAGTTTCCCCGTCTTCCTTAAGCTCAACGTCTGCGTATGTAAATTTGATACTTGTTACTGTTCTTTGCATAATAATTTCCTCCATTTATGCATAATATTTTTGCGTTTACCGCGATACCCCTTTCGGGGTATTTCGTCTTAATCTTCAAAGACTCATCAGGCGGTTACACCTTTGAAACAGATATCAACAAGTTAGAATTACTATCAAATACAGACGCACCTTTAGCACATTTATTTTCTATAAAATGTACATCATATCTGACAAAATAACTCAAAACCTTGAACCAGTCACCGTCGCGACTCATAATTAAAAATAAATCTTTTATAAAGTCCTCTTTTATACCCTCTGTATAATTAAATACTCCGCAGTTGTCGTTCACTATCTCGACAATCTTGCCCGCGTCATTTGTTATCACACTTAAGTCTGTTGTTTTCATATACTATATCTCCTCTGGTGTTGGTCACCGCCCCTTTGTTTGCGTTTACCGCGACACCCTTGCGGGTGTTTCGTCTTAATTTCCAAAGACTCTTCAGGCGGTTAAACGTTTATTTTTATCAAAAAATCTTCGTCGGACTCTTCGTCGCGTGCGTAAATAAATTGGTTGCCTTTTTTTGTCGTAAAGATTTCACAAACGTGGTACATTTCATTTTCACGTAATTGTGTCTTATGTTCGTCAAGGTCGATACTGTGTGCAATCATAATGAAAGTATCACCGTCAAACAGTAATTTTATATTGTTCTTCCTGTTCCTGATAATATACGCAGACTCCGCCTTTATTGTATTTTTCATAATGTTATCCTCCTATATTTTATAGTATTATTATACACCTTGTTTGTGTAAACTGTATAGTGTTTTATATGAAAATATATAGCAATATATGTGTACATAATATGAAAATAATTGTGTTAAATATGTGTCACAAATATGTACAAAATAAAATTTTGATGAAATTTTGATGAAATTTTTATTAAAATTGTGTGTAATATGAAATTTTGATGAAATTTTGATGAAAATTGTGTGAAATTTGTATGATAATTGTATGA
>CAYUTE010000160.1:0-2456 GCA_964447545.1 uncultured Eubacteriales bacterium | reverse complement strand
ACAATAAGAGAATTAAAAAGACAAGGTGTAACAATACAGTTAATGAATTGGCGAAGCTATATACAAAATAAAGCCGCTGAAATTTATCAAAGGAGATGTAATAGTGTGGATTTATTTCCGACTTTACTTATCAATGATTGTATGTTACAGGCTCAAGAATGCTTTGCAAGAGATAAAATAAACAGCTTAATAGATGAGTATAACTGTTATATAGGAGAATAAAAAAATGATTGAATTATTAGAAGTAAAAAATTATGATAAACATCACCATTATGGTACGGACTGGGTTACAGAGTTTATCTTAAAATCAGATGAAGAATTGACACTTGATAAGGCTTTTGAATGGTTGAAAGATAATAATTACTCACCTTATGGGGCTTGTGAGTTTAAAAAAATTGATGATAATAAGTATCTGTATAAGACTGTAATGTATTAGAGGTGTAAAATGACAACAAACTACGAGCGGATAAAGAACATGACGGTTGAGGAAATGGCGGAATTTTTTAGTTCTTCAAAACCTAAATGTTGTGGTTTTTGCATGGGTGTTTATATGGGATGTTTAAGAGAATCGGACTGCAAAAGTGCAATTAAAAGTTGGTTAAAATCGGACAGAGCACCTTGTTTTTTAGATGATAAAAAACAAAAGCTATGGCTACAGGCAGAAAGTGAGGAATGATGGCAGATAAAGAGATAATAATAAACCGAATAAATTCAGGTATGAAATGCGACAAATCTTGTATTGGTCATAGATTATATACACATAATCTTTGTATGACTTGTAAAGCATTAAAAGATAGTCCGTATCATCAAGAATATTTGAAAAATAAGTCTGATGAAGAAATCGCAAACGATATTATTCAAGGAATAGAGGAGTTTGAAAATGACAGATAAAATAATGATTGATGGTGTTAATGTTTCAGAATGTCTATACAGGGAGCTATGGAATGCAGCTTATGGCAAAAAATATAATCATTGTAAACGCTTTCCAAACGGTTGTTGCAGCAAAAACAAAAACTGTTACTACAAACAACTTAAACGTAAAGAAAAGGAGTGCGAGATATTCCGCAAAGCTAACGATGAAAAGAATGAGTTTCTACAATCTATAGGTATTTCAGCGGGAGGGGAACGCAAAAGGATTAAGTATTACATTGATAAATTAAAAGAGCTAAACAAGAGTTTGCAATCTGAACTCCAAGCCGAAAAAGAAAGAAACGAAAAGCTAAAAACAGAACTATGTTCTTTTATGAATGGCGATTATTGTGCCAATGGTTGTGGAAAAATGAAAAATCAATTTGTTGAAGTACACGAAATGATTGCAACTCAATGTGAAAAATACAAACAAGCATTAGAAGAAATTAAGGAAATCGCAAGCGGACCCTTGTATGCAGGTACGAATTATGACATCCTTAAGAAATGCGAGGTGCTGGATGATGTTTAAAATAGATTATCAAAAATATTTTGAACTTGAAAAGAAGAAAAAAGAAGAAATGACGCAAGAAGAATTGAAATTTTACAAATGGATGTACCATGTAGAAGAATGTCAATCAGGACTAGACGGAGAAGTGAGGTGTTAGATGAATAAATACTTAACCGCCAAACAATTAGCTGATATTTATCCTTTTTGCGCTTATACTTTATTAGGTATTATTAGCCGTGGTGAGTTTGCGTCGTACCGAAAAGGTAAGCCAACCAAAATACTATATTGTGAAGAGACGAAAAAGCTGCTTGATTATTTTGTGGCAATAAAAGTAAAGAAGAGAGGGAATAGATGCAGTATGTAATTAACGAAAATGAACGGCTAAAAGCTCAAAATCAAAGCCTGCAGCAAGAAAACAGGGTACTAAGAGAAAAGCTTACCAATTCAAAAAATGCCTTTAGCGCAATACAGAATGGGAATTTGCCTTGTTCCCCAAATTGTACATTAGAACGTGATTGCTTTGATAATGTCACTAACTACGGTAATACCTGTATGGTAAGACTTGCACAAAAGGCACTCAAAGAATTAGAGGAACTTGAATGATAGAAAAAGGAAATCACTTACTTTCGTTCAAGAAAGTACAGATTACTTTAAAAAATTTAGAGAAAAAATGTTTGACATTTTAAATCAAATTTGTTATGATAAAGAAAACTCGGCAAATAAAAAAGTTTTAGAAAAAAAATCACTTTAAAAAGTGAGCCGTCCTCTTAATCTTTTAGCCGAGTTTTCGCAGGACGGCTTTTTATTGGAGTGTAGAAGTGTATAACATACCGAAAATATTAAATGAAAGCTTAGAAATATTGAGAGGCATAACAAATAATGTAGATGACCTTGCTATATTAAATTGTTTAAACGCAAAATTTGCAAATATGATAACTCAAAAAAACATACATTTTAAACAGTTTAGTAATTCAAGCCCAAGAACATTATCATACTATGCTATGAATTTTCAACCGTCTGGAAGTTCAAAAGACTTTGT
>CAYUTE010000159.1:0-3564 GCA_964447545.1 uncultured Eubacteriales bacterium | reverse complement strand
CATAATTATGTTAAAGACTATCTCAAGCTCTCTTGTAGGCCAAAGAAAATCTTTATTTCCGAAAAACGGAATTCCGTAACAGCAGCCTGTAAAAATGCAATTAAACCGCACTATTGCAAGAGTTAAAACCATACATACCGTAAAGGTGTCAAAAACATCTGCCATACGCCTTTTGGTAAGCTTTGCGCCGATTGCGTAAAAAACAGGTAAAAAGAATATTGCGCCAAAAAGACTCATTCCGCCTGAATTTTTACCGAAAGATTCTAAAAAAGCGAAGCCTTTAACGCACAACACCCCGCACAATGTATGTATTATGACGAGCGGAACCGCCGCATACCATTTAATATTTAACTTTTTTCGGCAAATTATCAACCAAAATATGCTTAACAAAGTAGTCGAAGCAAGCACAAATATTAAACTGTTATTACGTAAAAAATCCATACACATTATGTTAAAATCATGTTAAATTTTCCAAAAGCCAATAATAACCAGCTAAACTTGAGTAATTATATCACAACGATTTTACAAATGCAAGAGAAAATAGCAATAATGCACACCTGCCCCGTAACTGTTGATTTGCAGAGAGCTAATGAACACAATGCTGTTTTAGCATATAATAATCGCCATTTATTGTCTCAAAACTCATGTGATTTGTCAATTCTCTGAAAGCGTACTTTTTATATTTTTTCAAAATTAACCGAATAGTACAATAGATGAAAGTGCAATGGTTAAAAATGTAAGCGTGCTCAATTCTTGAGCACGCTTATGTACGGCAAATTAACCATTCCTACGAGAATTTTCCCATTCAATAAACTGTTGAATTGACATCATACCCTTAGATACCATAAGAAATTTATCGTTATAATCATCAACAGTAGAAGCAGCAATGATAACCATATAGTTAAAAAGTTCCTCGCTCAAAATACTCTCGCGAAAACTGGAAACAATTCTAAAACGAATTTCACCTTCTGAAAAATCATAGTCAAATGTTCCGTTAACGAGTCCAAAGTTGGCGACACATACTGCAAGAGCTGCCTCCACCCTTTTCTCCTCTGCAATTTTGAAAGGCATTGGAGAATAAACTGAAACGACCTGAGCGTTAGGATTCACAATAATTATGATGTCCATAGGAAGGTCCTCACCACGTGCACCACAAGTAATAGTCAAATTTTCATCATGCCTTGTGAAATTCCAATCTCTTGATTCAAGCGTCTTGCAAATCGTCTCATAAACTGATTGTGCGTGTTTCATAATTTTTTCGTCTGACATTTTTAAATACCTCCAAAAATTAAATTTAATATTAGATAAATCCTAATGTTCGATTCTGCTTTTGCATTATTTTTTTAAATTCCTTTTCGGAACTTGAGAGTAAGAAATCCTCTTTTGTCAGCACAAAGTTATCCTCTTTGTTAAGCTGTGCTCTTAGAACCGCTTTGCCCCATGTTCTTTCAAACAGATTTCTAACAAACCTAGCATTGCTAAATTCTTTTGCCAAAACGACTTCATCTGGAAGAGAAAGAAAATAATTTTTTACCGCTTCTTCAAAACCATCATGATATTTGAAATTTTTATTAACCATTAACATGAAAATATCATATAACTGCTCTCTGGTATAATTTGGGAATTCAATAATATAAGGCATTCTGCTTTCAAGTCCTGCATTAGCTTTCATAAGAATTTCCATTTCGTCAGTATATCCAGCCATTATTACAACGAGATCTGAACGATGATTTTCCATTTCGGCAATCAATGTATCAATAGCTTCACGACCGTAATCAACCGTACTATAACCATCTGCTCTATATAACGAATAGGCTTCATCAATAAATAATACAGAGCCGTAAGCATCTCTACACATAGCGGCAGTTTTCGGGGCTGTTTCCCCCACATAACGCCCACAAAAATCTCTACCCGAATATTCAAAGAAATTACCGTTTCTCAAGATACCTTTTTCTTTTAATATCTTGCCAATAACTCTTGCAACGGTAGTTTTACCGGTCCCTGGGTTGCCAACAAATCTCATGTGAATACAGGGTGAACCAAGCTTTTCGTTTTTTGACGACAGTTCAATTTGCGCAACAATTTCCTCAATGCGATTTTTTACAGATTCCATTCCGATAAAATCATCAAGCATCTGTAAACCCGTTTTTTGATTGTCACTATATGTAGTTGCCAATCCTAAAATTTCGGATTTTTTTATGATAGTGTCATCGACATTATTTAACGCATTGTCTAACTGCTTTCGGTAAATCATTTCGCGAATAACTTTATTCACGGTGTTTATTCCATAAAATCTTCCGTCATTTTTTTCCTCTGTAATCCTAGCATGAAACACATCCCATGCATCGGATTCCATTGAAAAGCCTCGTTTTTCTAATGATTCTTCTGCGCATTTTGTGAGTTCAAAATGATCAAACGGAATAAAAGAAATATCTCTGACAAAAAGTACATCGCCCAATCCCTTTTTAATACCGTTTAAGATTTCTTTTTCAACAAACGGAACTCTAAAAACGATTATATTTTCTCCCATATGATCGTCTACTACAGAAAGGAAATCTCTAAAGCTCTTTTCTGTTAGCTTTGTCATCCACTCGCTGATATCAATACAAATGATTTGGCCAACATTTGAACCATAGCGTTGAAAATGAGATAGCACAGGTGAAAAAGGATTTTCCCCGCCGTCTTTTGCCTGAGGCGGCAACAATTTTTCTTCAGCCACACGGTTCTTTTCGTTAAACTTAAACAGCTGCAATTCAGAAAGCAAGTCCGCAAATAACTCTAAATAGGTTGACAACCCATTGCCATCATTTATTGCAAAAATATAAGATTGGTGAGTAAATGCTTCTACAGTATTGTGTTTCAGCAGTCCGGGTGCAATCTTTACACATTCGTCCGCAAGCTTTTTGTATTCTTCGGCACCGATAAGTGCATTTATTTTTGCAATAACCTCTTCAACCTTGTCACATGAAAGTTGCGGTTTGTCAACGGGAACATCTTTTTCCAAGTGCTCATTTTTTTCCGTATCATCACTATCAGGAATGACATAATCTGCAACGGAATACTCTACTACTTGTGGGATACTTTCAATATGCAACCTGTCATTCAAAACACTATAGATATGTTGGATTATCTCATCATCATGCAAATCGGTACTCTTTAGCACCACTTCACAGTCAGTCAAAGACTTATCTAATATATCGATATCAAAAGTTTCTTTTAAACAGTTCAAAAAAGCTTCTACAGGTAACACATCATCATCTTTTTTACTGAGCACCCACGCACTGTTAAAAGATATGGAAATTTTTTTATGCATTATTCTCTCCCCTTATCCAGAATAATCCAGCACATTAAGCAGTTTATTTTTGGTTTCAACTGTTACGGTCATTCACTGTCTGAAATAATGTGATCAATAATACCGTATTGTTTTGCATCCTCAGCAAACATCCAATTATTTCTATCGGTGTCTTTTTCAATCTCATCAACCGTATGCCCCGTATTTTTTGCCAAAATCTTGTTCAAACGGTCTTTAACACATTGTATTTGTTTGGCTTCAATAAGAATATC
>CAYUTE010000158.1:0-1722 GCA_964447545.1 uncultured Eubacteriales bacterium | reverse complement strand
TTTCTTCCAACGATGATATTGATTTCTCGATTATTCCCATTTTATGGGCAAAATATATGGCCTGGATAACAACTGTTAAAAGTATTCCTAAAAGTTCATAACTCATTATTTTCCCCACCCGCAAAACTTTTGATAATTATCAACACTATGAAATATTAACCAACGACTAAATGCGTTCACTTCTGAAACATATAAAAGTCTTTCAAAAACTCTATCCGTAAAATATCTATCATTGTTTACATAACTATGATTTTCACAAAGTACATCATGTATCATTGAAGGAATTAAAAATCTGTTATCGGTTTTTGAACCGATTAAGCGCCAAAATATGCGCGGTATGCTGGCACCATCCCAAGTATAGCCTTTTGGAATATTAAACTTATAATGTTCGCATTTTTCATAGTCCGCAAGAACTACATTTATGTCAGTTTTATTTTCAAAAGGTTTATTTTTAATATCCCTTTTTAATTCTTCATCTGCATCAAAAGTGACATAACGCACATCAATATGCGGCCTTTCATTAAAAAATATTCCTATTTTATCATCTTTATACCATTCAAACATTTTCTTTTACCCCATCTTCAACAGGCAAAAGTACAGCAAAGTTGTTTGTTTCAAAAAATTCATCCAATTGAGCTTCACTGAAACCTAAAATGGCGCCGATTTGAGTGATGTAGGGGTTACCTCTGTAGAAATTGTTTGCTTTTAGTTCAATTTTTAGAGCCTTAATATCAAGCCCAACTGGCGGGTTTTGAGATACAAGCTCTAAGATGTCCTCAAAATCTATACCTTTTGCTTTGTAGATGGCCCGCTCCACATCGGCCGCGGTTAAAGACAGGGTGTCAAGCCGCTCTCTTTCTTCTTTTTGTTTCTTTTCTTCAAATTCTTTTGTATCTGCAAATTCAAAATCTACAATCGGCCTATCTGTTTCTTTGATTTCTAAACCTTGATACCATGGCATTAAACAAACTGCCTTAATTAATTCTTGTTTATTTTCATTAAACAAAACAATTTTATTATCTTTTTCTATATAAAACACTATTCAACCTCACTTTCTGTACCGACACAGGGAGAATACCTAATTTCATTAATTTGTGAAACATGGCTGCCCCTCAATGTTAAAGTTTCCCCTTTTTTCATAGGTAATGAATTAAAATTTGCACAATTAGCACTGCCAACCATACGATTTGAGCGAGCAACAGAGTTACCGCCAATCCATGCTACACCCGAACCATTATTTATTGTCACACAAACGTCCACCCAACAATCCACAGGCGCTACAAATAACTTAGTATTAGATAAAGACGAACCTGTGCTAGCAGAAGCAGGAGGGGTAATAGAAATGCGTTTAGTTGAAGGCATCACTGCATGTGCTGCCTGCGCTTTATCGGTTTTTAGGGCCATAGCTTCCGTTATTCTCCCAGCATCAATTAAATTAGCATTCTGTACGGTTTCACCGACGTAAAAATACAAGCTTAAGCCTGTTGTTGCATCATCTGCCGAATAATTTTTTAAAGGCAGCCTAAACGTTTCATCTGTGGTATTTAATACAAAATCATTATCGGCGTATGTTTTATTTGATAATTTAACGGATAATCCTCTTTTTACGTAAATTATGCCGCTTGGTAATTCTACACTTTCACCCGCCGCAATTTCTGCATTATGCTCAACTTGCAAAGCTTCATAAACTTTTACATATAAGCTTTTAGGCTGAAAACTCCC
>CAYUTE010000157.1:0-11473 GCA_964447545.1 uncultured Eubacteriales bacterium | reverse complement strand
AAATCCGATAATCACACAATGCACCGCAGCCTTTTTCTTTTTCGATTCGTTATCCCACTTGAATGTCCTGTGTGCAAAATTAATTACAGTATTGTTTTCTTTCATAAGCGGTTCCCACAAAATAGCCGGTTGCTCTCCTTGAGAGATTGAATTCGTAGAAACGAATGCCGATTCTATTTTCGTATTTTTCATATAATCTGCAGCTTTTTTATACCACATCGCAACATAATCAAGACTTTTCTTTTTGCCAAATACAATTTTAACGTTCTCTTTTTGCTCCTTATTTTGATATTTATAACCCGCAAACGGTGGATTCCCCATTATGTAGTTTAATTTTTCTTTCGGCACTACATCATTCCAGTCTATTCTTAGGGCGTTGCTATGAACAATTTTAGGCATAATAAAAAGACGCTCCTTAGAAACGTCTTTTTTAAATATTGATTCGTATATGCTGTTTGTATATTTATGTGTTTGTTCCATACGCTTAACGCACTCTATACATGAATTTTTGTCTATATCTATTCCGTAAAATTGCCCTGTGTTTACTTTGAAATTATAGGGGCAGTTTAATTTTATAAGATTTTTAATTACTTGTACTTCAAGCTTGCATAATTCAACATATGTAATAATCAAAAAATTTCCTACACCATTAGCAGGGTCAAGAAATTTTAATTTAGATAATTTACTGTGAAACGAAGATAATTTCTTTTTGTCATGTCTTATATGTTCAAATTCATTTCTTAAATCATCTAAAAACAATGGTTTTATTACCTTCATTATCGTTTCTCGATCTGAATAATATACACCATTTTGTCTAATATATTTTTTATTCATTTAATTTCCTCTGTTATTAATTTTACTTAGGAATTTTAAGAGTTTGATTTGGATAAATAACAGTGGTATTAAGATTATTTATATTTTGAATTTGCTGCCACTTTGTCCCGTCTCCGAGGAGTTTTTGAGCAATACTCCAAAGACTGTCGCCTTTTTTTACTGTATAAGTTGTATAAGATGGAGTTTGAGTTGATGGCCCTTGCTTTTTAAACCCATTTAAACCACCTTTTTTCATAATTTGCGGATAATCCTTATATGCAATATTTAAGTCTACGTTGCCGTTTATACCATCAATTTTTCCTGTTTCTGAATACTGCCATATTCCGCAATTTACAGACGGTTTTGTGGCTTCCCACTGAGCAAGCCACAAATCGTATTTAGGCAGCAACTCATCTTTTATTAGATAGGTATTAAGCCAATTAGGATTGCAGTATAGCATTGCGTAATAACCCGCTTTTTCTATTTCCTCGCAAAAGGCTTTTACTATGTCGGTTCTTTGACGGTTATTAAGTTTTAATTGCTCTTTGTCTTCAATGTCGAAGCAGACGGGATATTCAAGCTCTAATCCTTGTATATTTTCTAAGCAAAACTGAGCTTCAAGCTTAGCGTCTGAAATTGAATCTGCATAAGAATAATGGTAAACTCCAACAGGAAGTCCAACGTTTTTAGCTTTTTCATAATTAACTTTGAATTTCTTATCTATTTGTGAAGGCGATTTTTTCCCATATCCCTCACGAATTATTACAAATTCCACTCCGCTGTTTTTTACTTTCTGGAAGTCTATTTCTCCTTGCCATTTGCTGATGTCAATGCCTTTTTTGTTCATGTTTTTTCCTCCTAATTTTATAAAGTGCCTTTAATCATTTGTTCCATACTGTAAAGTTTTAGCCCTTTGTCTTTGTTCCATTTTTCAAAGTCATTTACTCTTAACATATGTCCGTCATAATTTAAGACTTCGCATATTACCGCTGTTCCGTTAGAATCTGCCATAAATGATAATTGGCTAGACATCTCGGTATGTCCCAAACGTTCTCTTAGTAACCCTTTTTTAGCATGAAGCACAGGTGTATGACCTTGCACAAAACAATTTTTCCCTTTGCTTGTTTGTGATAGTTTTATTATGGTTTTTGATCGTTCATACGCTGATATTCCGGTATCGCAATCTTTATGGTCTAAAAATGCACAAAAAGGCGTTCCCCTGTGGTCTTGGTTTAATCCTTCTTGTTTTAAGTAATCAAGACCTTTTCTTACACACATATCATTGGGGAGGACACAACATATAAAACCACACGCAAAATGTGCCATATAGTTGATATTCTCGGGAGTTGCGAACTTTGCCAAACACATCATATCTATCTCATTTTCTATGTCCTCTTTGTCTGATAAACATACTATTTTCCCATCTTTTAAATCTTTGATTATTTCTTCTAAACTGCTAAACATACATTATTCTCCTCACTTTGATAAAATATCCTTTAAAATGTCGTATCCGCCACTTGCAGTTAAGGCTATAGGGAAAATATTTATGATAGATAAAATTACGTTTTTAACCGTAAAATCTTCTGAAATTAATAGTTTAGATAGGCTTAAAACCATAGCTACAACTAAATTGATAATTATCGGATCTATATTTAAAAACATCTTAAAAGACTCGGTGATTAACGCACAAACCACTGCGCATGACCCTAAATTCATTAAACTTTTTTCCGTGATAAACTCTGAAATAATATTTTCCATATTTAATCCCTCCCATAACTTCTCTGTCGCTTTGCGACATCTCTTCTTAAAAAGAAGAGTCTTCCGACTGATTTGATTTTTAACATTAAAATAACCGCACATATGAAGTGCCCTCATACACACGGAAAAAATTATTTTTATTTGCATAAATATAAGCTATTTTTAAGTATTATCTTACAAAATAAAAGCCGCTAAATCCTACCCATACAGCACCTACCTGCCACTGACAAGCAAACGCTCCGTTTTCTCCGTTTAGGTCAATTCTATCGGTATTGTCAGCAATTACTCCGGTTCTTGTCGGGTTTTGATTTACCGCTCCGTAAAGTTGATTAAGTGCCAGAGCTTGTCCGCCGTAAGTTCCTGCCGGATACGGAAGCCCTGTAATAGAAGCGTATCCGCTCCCACTGTTCGTTATATTCCATTTTCCAAAGAAACTTATAAAGCAAATATCATCTTTTAAGACGTATTTTGCCGTTAAGTGTACATTTGTATATGTTGGTGCGATTCCCTCTCTTGCCGATAATTTAGGCACCCATACACCTTTTTCACTTCTCAGACCTAAATTTTTAAGTGCTCCCTCTACCGTTGTTGCTCCTGTCCCACCATTATCAATACTCACAGGAAACATATTTCCTATTTTTTTGTCAAAATTATTCATGAAATCAGCACTAAACGCAATTCCCTCTTGAGTAACGGTTCCTTCGTCTCTTTGCACTGCAAACACATTATCTTCGTCCGACGGATTATGTATAAGTTTACGCCTTGTTGGATACTGCGACTTTCTATCTTCAAATTTGCTGAGTTGATAAGTTCCTCCCATAATTTCACTCCCTTTTTAATTTAATTACGCAGTTCTTTTCCACATATAAACCGTCAAATAAGGCGGTAAATTAGACGCTTGACCTGTATCACCGTGATTATGGGGCTGCCCTCCACCTGTATTTTCAACATAGCCTGTATGACCTTTTCTATAACCGTTTATGTAGCACCAAATATCTGTACTGCTACTATCATTTGCATCCCTATATCCATGCGTATGGCTTGGCATTTCATCGATGGTTAATGTATGATTTTGAGTTGTATGGACGTGCGACTCTGAGCCACCTGTAGTTCCAGCAGTATACACATTTCCGGCGGATAATAAAAATCTATCTTGTATTTGCTCCCATGAACCGCCAAACAATATTTGCGGATTTGCACTGTTAACGCTCATATAAATAGCCCCGATTGGATATATTAAATCTATTATTTCATTTGTTTTAATGTTTTCTATGCTCACAGGGAACATCTCGTCAATTCTATCTTCAAGATTATTCATATTGTCAGCACTAAACGCAGTTCCTTGCTCAAATACCGTACCTTCATTTCTTGTCATTGTGACTAATTGAGATACTCCTGTTGATGCATCTGTAATTGTTCGCCTATCCAGATATTCCGAATCTCTGTCTATCCACGTAAATTTATTAAATCCCATTTTTTCACTCCTCCTAACTAATTCCTATTGTTTCGCCGCAATAAAGTTCCTGACCGCAGTAGTAATATTTCGCTGTGTATAGGCTATAGATGTCGTAAATTATTCTCTCTATATCGTTTATTTTTTGATATAAATTCCAAGGCAAATCAGGCACCTCGGGAGTTGAATCATAAAGTAATCCCATTTCTTCTGCCTTATTCCTTATAGACGTTAGATTGTTTCTTATTCTTGTAAAGTCTGAATTTGTGAGTATGTCTGTTTCCTGCCAAACTTTAATTTGTACTTCAAAACCTAACATATCAGCCAAAACACTCATATTTTGCTCTATTCTGTTAAGGTCGCTTATATTTAAAGCACCCTTGAAGTTTGTATTTAACCACTCGTTTTTCTCATCTGAAGTCAGATTTTTATATCCTCTACTCAAAAAATCTTGAAGTTTAATTATGTCCGATTGAGTTCTATCAAATATTGGTTCTCTGTATACCAAAATATCACCTTCTATAATCTTTTATTTAAATCAAGAAATTATCATTTGAATATAGTTCATATTGGCCTTCGCTTGTTCCGTTATTAGTACCATCAACCCCAAAATAATAGTCGGTCAAATCCTTATTGTTTGCTATCATAACTCCTGACGTCAAAAATCCTGAACCTGCATTAATTCTTTGGCTTAGCATACTTCCTATCAAATACTGATTAAATTCCGTAAAAACGCTTCCTCGCTCTCCCGATAAGATACTCCCATCTGATAAATATTCAAATTCTATTTTTAGAGTATTATATTCGTAAAAATTCATCAGATTATTTGCAAAGGCTTCCACATTTTCCGTAATTCTTTCGTTTCCAAAATAATTTCCGTCATCATAAAGCAGCGTGGCTTTGTCTATTTTCAAGATGTTTTCTTTGTGATTCGGCAAAACATGACTGCTTCGTTTTTTATAAACCGTAGTGCTTACCTTAAACGGAAGTATTTGAAACAAATATGTACCACTTAACCCCCCAGTAAAATCAAAATAAAATTTACCTTCTGTAAATCCGGTATAAGTCGTAAAGTCTTGGTCATTTCCAAATTTATATCTAACATTAAATATCGGCTCTTGTACCGTTATTCTTATGGTTTGATTTTTATTGATATTTCCGCTGAAAACCTCTTTGTAATCGGATTCAGAAAAATTTAAATCATATTTATAAAGAGTAATGTCTAATCCCGTCACGATCTCATTTTTATTGATATTCACATTGTCAAAAAGTATATTATCCTCAATTGTAAACCTTATATCTTGATTTTGCCTGTGAATTTTTATGATTCCATCTCTTGTATCGTCAATACAGGCATTTGCAGTAAAGGCTACGTTCTGGATAGCTTCTTTATGCGAACAAATAGGGACTAATCCTAAAACAGTGGTACTTTTAAGGTCTTCTGATATTGTGTAGTCTACGTTTATTATTAGCCCTGCGTCGTTTAGTATGTTTGAAAGACAATCATATGCTGTCATATTTTGTTCATTATAGCCTATTATTCCGCCTTCAAAGTAAGTAGTGCGGTCTAAAATACCAAGGGGAGATATGAGATTAAATGTTATCTCATAGGGTTTATTTCCGTCCCAAGTGTCTAAAAAATAAACACCCATTTGTCTTTGGATGCCGTTTATGACTGAATAAATACTAAATTTTTGTTTTGTTTGTAAATATTTATATACTCCCTGTGGATTTAAGATATTAAACTCATTACTTTGGTCATAAATGGTGACAGAGCAAGTGTTTATCGGAACTTTGCTTGATATTGGGTTTACTTCCTCATTTACTTGGCACGATATTATGTTTTCGCCTTCCCAGACGTATTTAAAGCCATATTCTATGCTTTGAAGTCTCGTAAACATACGAGGAAATCTAGTTGTATCAAATTTAATTTCGATCTTATTAAACCCCTCACAGCCATATTTCTCGGTGTATTTCTGATTATTTGGATAAAAATCATTTGAGTCTAAAATCTTGTTTTCATAAAGAAAAGTCAGCGTTACTTTATCAAGAAAACTGTCTGTTCCAAAGTTAAAGCCTATTCCTGCTATACTATGACTACCACTGAAATCGATCGTTATTTTACTGTTGGCTATACAATTATTGTCGGACAACTCACTGCTAAAATATGACAACTCTAAATTTTCGCTGTCAAATATGTCTAAGCTTCCATCGAGTATACAAATATTGTGTTCTAAGGTCATAAACGGACTATATGAATTGTGTTCTTCATTTATTTTCGATATGTCTGCAAAAGGACTGTTATTGATTGCTGACGGTGTACTGTCACCAACAATATTTACATCTGTTAAATCCATTTCTACCTTGACTTTTGTTTTAGACATATTTTTTCATCACCTTCTCATTTTTGTGGTCGCCTTGACGGTTCTTTTGCCACTATATCGCATGATAAACCATCAAATCTTCTTTCATACCTATCGTTTGGATTGGCATAGCTAATATTGTCCTTTACGTTTGCTATGTACCCTTTAAAACTTTTTTTCATGCCTATATTGTCTACAATCTCTATATCGTGAAATGGCTCCGGTGCTGTTAATCTTTCCCATAATAAGTCGTATTTTTCAGGCTCGTCATTATACGCAAATTCCAGGGAATAATTGTAGTAGGTTCCGATTATCTCTCGCTGCAGGTCACCGTTTATCGTCCTTTTTGCGTATTTATCAAGTATACTTGCACTCCTGCTTATTTTTATTAATTTTACTTCAAATTCTTTCCCATCTATTTTTAATAAATGTTCTGATGACATGCTTTCACTTCCTCTCAAAAAATTGTTTACTTTTTTATTGACATTTATAACTTTGGAGTTATAATATATATAGGAGGGTAAAATATTGAATGTATAAAATAATTTTTTATAAAGACAAAAATGGAAAATCAGAAACTAAAGATTTTATAGAAAGTCTTTATAAATCTAAAAATAAAAATAGTAGGATTAACTTTAAAAAAATTCAAGATTACATGAATGCATTACAAATGCATGGTCTAGCATTAAATGATATTTATATAAAACATTTAGAAGATAAAATATGGGAAATAAGACCAATAAGAAATAGGATATTATTCGCTGCGTATAATGGGGAATATTTTATAGTATTAAGTCATTTTTTAAAGAAAACACAAAAAACACCCCAAAGAGAAATAGAAAAAGCTAAAAAAAGATTTAAAGATTTTTTGGAAAGGATAGATGAATATGAATAAAATAGAAAGCAGTACCGCCTTTGGCGGCTACTGGGACGATTTTGAAAGGGAACTTTGTACTCCAGAAGAAATAGAAGAAAGTAATTTAAGAGTGGCATTGATTTCTGAAATGATCGAAGCTAGAAATGATAAAAAAATTTCTCAGCAAAAATTAGAAGAAATAAGTGGCATAAAACAACCTGTTATTTCTCGCTTAGAAAATGGTACTTCTGACCCCAAATTAAGTACAATAATAAAATTTTTATATTCAATTGGTAAGACCTTAAAAGTAGTACCAATAGGGAAAGCAAAAAAAAGAGCATAAAAGCTCTTTTTTGTTTTTAAATCCAAACATCGCCGGTAACAAAATTATTGCCAATTCTTTGATTTTCTTGTTTCAACTTAAAATCTAAGAATGATATTAATTTGCCTACATCACCCGACGCTTCTATTGTGACGTTTCCTTGATTATTTCCATTTCTCCTTAAAGATTCATCAAATGCGTCAATCATGGTTTTTAGCGGAGTTTCTATATTAATTTGACCTCTTGGCTGATCGTTTAAATAGGCAATCATTGGATTTCCTCCCCTGAGTACTGCTCCCTGTGCTAGGGCTGGAATACTTATTTCAGGTATTGTTTTAATCCAGTCAGCACCAGGAAGCATTCTCGCAAAACCAATAACTGCATTTATTTTTTTAATCATGTCGTTAATGAAATTTTGCATACTTCTAAGACCTCCTCGAACAGCAGATAAAATGCCCTCTTTAAATGAATCGCCAAGTCTTATGCCAAATTCAGTGAATTTAGGGGAAAATTCGTTCCACCTCTCTACTATTGTATCCTTAGCCTCTGTAAATCTTTTTACTATATCGTCTTTTATGTCTAAAGTACGTTTTTTTAAAATTTCGCCTGTATTTTCAAATCCTTTGATTAGATCCTGACCAAATGTATTTATTTTTTCATTTGAAATTCCTATACTTTCAGCCATATTTTGAATTATCTTATCAAACGCTCTTTGCCACAGTGTTTTATACTCATTTGAAGTAGTTGAAGCTCCATCTTTACGCTTTTTATTGTTTTCTTCTTCGCTGAGTCGTTCTTTTTCTCTTGCCTCAATTACTTCATTAATTCCTTTTACTGCCTCTTTTATATTTTTTTCCTGTTTTTTGGCAATTTTTTCTTGGATTTTTTGAATTTCTTCATCTGTTGCAGTCGCTTTGTGCGTCATTTTATCAAATTCTTCTTCGGTCAATTCATAGTTTTTAATTAGGTCTTTTCGTAGATTTTCAGCAGACTCAGATATTTTTTGATGAGCAAGTAATGCAGTTTGTATTGCCTGTTCAAGAACTATAGTTCCTCCGGCTGCAAATGGAGTATATGTTCCTAATGTACTAAATAATTTTGAAAAAGTACTAGATGTGGTTTCAGCGATTTTGGGCAATAGTTTTTTAGCCCCGCTTACAAGTGCGCCGCCGCCAATCAATGTGCCAACCGATAATGCGTGGGTGCCTAAAATATTACCAAGAGTTATGTTATTTGAACTCTTATTTTTTTGTTCTTTTTCTAGTGTATCCGAGACTTTATCAATCTTTTCATTTAACTTATCCCAGAAAGATAAAAATTTATTTCCCGTAAAATTTGCTATGTCTTTTATTACGTCTTTAAAAAACCACTTAAAAGTGTCCGAAACGCCGTCCAGTACAGGATCAAGAGCTTTAATGCTACCTTTTATTGAATCAATGGCTCTGGGAAGCACCTTATTAAAAGTCCAAGTTCCTATCTTAGTCAAGACGTTTTCATAAAACCACAAAAGTCCTTCTCCTATAGTTTCTGAAAAAGGTTCTAACGCTTTAAAAAAGTCTTTAAATTCAGCATTCAGCCTATTCCAGTCAATATTTTTAAACATGTCTTCTGTAATTCTTGCAAACTCAGGAAGTCCTTTCCCGAGCGTCCATTCTCCCAAAGGTTTTAAGAACTCGTTATAAAAATCTTTTCCAAGCTTTACCGCAAAACTTCCAAACGTCTTGTTTATTGTTTCTCCGAGCTTTTTAAAAGCTTCGACTGTAGGTTTGATTTTTTCTCGCATGATGTCAAATATGTTTGCCATGTTATTAAAATCATTGTCAAAAGAAGTTGTAGGGCTAAACACAAAACCGCTGTCAGCAGTGGGCTTTGGCTTCTTTTGATTATCTTGATGAAGCACCATCAATTTATCAAAGGAAGCGAGTTCCCCTTTGGCTTTTCTGACGCTTTTTCCCAGTTCGTCATAAGACTTTTTCTGATTTTTAATAGCCAAAGTTTGATCGTTTAGGATTTTGGCGCCCTTTTGAGATTCATGGGTATTTTTCCCAAATATCATACTCATAAACTGCGCAAGGTATGCCGACGCTTTTACTAAAGTTCCCATTAAAGCGTTTAAGGCGGGTAAAATATACTGATAGACAGGGTAAAAAGCTGTCATTAAATTAGATTTTATCTGAGCAAGTGACCTTACAAACACATCATTTGTTTGTACTGCTCCTCCTAAATAGTCTCTAAGACCTCTAAGAGACGAGCGAACCGAGTTAAATATTAAAACTAAACCTGACAAACGAAGTATTCTTCTGCCGAGCCTTTCAAAGCCGCGGATCAGCAATCTAAGAGGGGAAGTGACACTAGATACTGTCGCTGAAAATGTACGCCCAAATAGTGATGAAATACCTTGAAATTTACCCTTTAAAGTATCTGAAAGCCTTTTAAAGCTTTCCTCCATTTTCGATACTTTACTGAGCCTTATTTTATTTAGTTCTTCGCTTGTTTCATGTATTTTATCTCGAAGATTTCCTGCTTTTTCCTGAGTCAGAGATATTTTATACTGTAAATCTTTTGCAGTTTTGGTGTTTTCAGGGTTTAACCTTACTTTTTCAAGTTCTTTTTGAAGTCTTTTGATTTCTGAATTTGTAGACTCAATCTGAGATTTAAACTTCAAGACCTCAGACTCTGCCTTTTTAAAATCTGCTTCATAATCAGGAGGTAGTTCCACACCTTCTCGGTTGTATGCTTTCTTTACAAGAGTTAGTGTTTGAGACTTACTAAGTGCCTCGCCGTATTGTTTTTGAAATAAGGAAAGTTCTTTTTCAGCCCTTTTTAAACTCTTTTCAAGACTTGTTTCTTCTGCAGTTTTCACAATTTTATTTACAATATCGCTGTATTTTTGATTTAGCTCACTAAGTATGTATTGCTGACGTTTTAAAGCGTTATTTTGACTGTATAACTTTTTAGTCAGATTACTTGCTTTTTTATCAAATTCATCTGTGTCTATCGTAGCCTTTATCCTTATTTCTCCATCATATTCTGCCATCGTTTAATCACCTCCATAACCTTTCTGTCACTTTGTGACATCTTCCCTTATTAAGGGAAGTCCTCCATAACCTTTTGGAATTTGCTTCCCTATTACTCTGTAAAAATCTATCATTTTTTGTCTTTGATCTTCGGTTAATTCGCTTGATTCGCGCCTGGATTTCATGTTAAGACTGAATTCTCTTTTAACTCTAAGCACCTGCTCTTTATATTCAGGGGTTGCGTCTTTATACTGGCTTGGTTTCATCTGCCGCATATTAACTGTTTCTCTAAATGACGTTTTTGTTAAGTCGCTAAAAAGATATATAAACTCAAACCAGTGAAGATCTTTTTCTTTTGCTAAATTAATACCGTATTTGGCTCTAAAAGACGAATATAAAAGCTGACTGTCGACATTGAAATCAAAGACTTCCTCTTTGTTTTCAGGCTCAGTTGCTCTTGGAATATCGCACGATATGAACCAGTCAAGACCCTCTAAAGCAGTATTAAACTCTGGTATTCCATTGCCATAAAGTATTGTAAATGCAGTATATATTTTTTCGATTTTCCCGTAATCGTCATTATCAAATAGATTATCTCTATCTTTTAAACACTCGTCTATGAGTATTCCGTTATAATATTGGTAATTTATCAGATATCCTTTGTAGTCCTTTGGTAGTAGGTCTGTAAGTACGTTAAACATAAAAAAATCACGTCCTTTGACGCAATTTTTGCTTACTTAAATATTTATCTTCTATTTTTTTAAAATTACTAATTTTTTCTCCTGTAAACTTTTGTATTAACTCTGATATTCCCATTAAAAAGTCAGTTATATCGTCAATGTATGGGCAGTTGGTGCCAAACGCTTTTTGACAAATATCATCGCCAAAAAA
>CAYUTE010000156.1:0-12757 GCA_964447545.1 uncultured Eubacteriales bacterium | reverse complement strand
ACATTCTTGAATAAATTTTTTCATCCATGCGTTCTTTACGTTGTTCTTTAAAATTACTCCTAAAGGGCCGTAATCCCAGGTATTTGAAAGTCCACCGTAAATCTCAGAGCCAGGGAAAACAAAACCTCTGTTTTTACATAAATTTACTATATTCTCCATTGTTGCCAATTTAAACAACCGACCTTTCCGAACTTTAAAATAATATTTTAACTAATTTTAATGGCATACTGATTATCCGAACTTAGGTTAATACCTAAAACATCATCATGACGAGAGGATGAATTTGGAACAAATCTTCCATATTTGATTATAATATTATCAAACCTTTTAAGCAACTGCACTTTTTCAGAAATCTCCTCCGGATAATAACCTGTATAAATAACAAAATCGTCAGTACAGCCATATTGTCTAAAATAAGAAACAAGAGAATAAATCTCATCAAACTGCAACATTGGCTCAAGCCCTCCAACAACAATTGAATGTGTCAGAGGGTTGTTTATGTAACGTTTAAATACGTCTGATATCAAAACTTCTTTATTAGGCATCTTTGATGTTTTAGAATTTTGGCAAATATTACAATCAAGGTTTAGTTCTTTCAAACATTTAAAATCACACTTAACCGTTGCTATAAACATTGCGGATTTTTTATAATCTTGAAAGTTTTCATCAACGATTTCTTTTACTTTTATTATTGACTTAATATCAAGATTAATGCTCATTTAAATCAAACCATTTTCTTTTTTCAAATTCACGTTTACGCTCTTTACTATAAGCAGAAACCGGAACTAAAAATCCTACTATACGGGAATAGGTATCCATAGGCGCCTCGCCACATTTTGGACATTTTGGTGAGAAGAATGCGTGCTCGTCTTTACAAACTGAAATCTTACAGTTATAAGCAAAATATATTACTCCGGCATTTGCAATATAATTTAATAATTGCCAAGCTTGCTCTTCACTTGAAAACTTACCTGCAAGATTAATATGTGAGATTTGTCCCCCACCGCACTCTTTATCAAGCTTTGCACCAAGCTTGATTTTTTCATTTAAAGTGCATTTTTCCATTAGCGGTATCCATTGATTTGAATATATGAAATAATGTTCTCTTTCAGGATACAAAATAGCATCTTTTTGACTTAAAACTACATTCGCTCTTTCTGCAGGAATAGCTTCTACGTTAATACTATATTTAAATCCATATGAATCTTTTTTCTCGTTAATGGTATTTAAAATTTCAGTAGCAAATTCAAGCCCCTCTTTTGAGTATGACTTATTACCAAATTCGTCTGTTTCTATAAGCCCGAATTCAGAAATCGCTTCATACATAGCAGTAATTCCTACTGTATTATATTGCTTTTCAAGCTCAATTAATCCATAAGTATAGTTTGGCAAAATTCCTTTTTCGATGTTCTGGCTGATTATATCTCTAATAACATCAAGAACTTTAATGCATATATCGAGTCTATCTAATAGAATCTCGTTGAATTTCTCTTTACTGCCATTAGCTTCAAGTGCGATTCTGCGTAAGTTTATTGTGTTAACTTGAACACTACCGATTGAGAGTGATGTACCACCAACTGAATTTATAAATGCATCAAGTTTAGATGTATTAGAAATAAGTCTACAACAATTTGAAAGGCTTGTAACATCATTACCTACATAGAAGTTACTATCGTACCACTTCATATTATGCTTGTTGCACCATCTGGCAAAATCCTCATCAACAAACTTTCCGTTTTGGAACAAAAGTGAATATGTAAGAACCGGGAAAGTCATCATTGTTTCTTCTCTGGTTTTAGAAACAACTTCCATAAACACTTTTTGATGTTCAATGATTCCTTCAATATGATCTATTACGTACTCGCCATTCGGGAATTTACGTCCTCCGAAAAGTTCTGTTAAGTAATTACGATCCATAACAGATATATTTGAGAACGCACATTCGGTAACTCTCAAATATGGTTGATTTAAATCATATATGAACTTCTGGAAACATTGTCTACGATAGTATTCTGGGTCTTTAAGACAGAAACCTTGTTTTACATCGTTATACCAAAAATAATATGAATAAAGCAAATAACTTGGTAATCCGACAGCACCACTACTACGATTTGATGCCCAACTGATGAACTCTAACACATGGTCATTAAATGTAGTTAAGTGTTTTGGAGCGCCGGTTTTAAATTTATTTATGAAAAACAAACCTCTTTCTACAAGTCTATCTAAATCATAAGCGTAGCAATACGGAATAAAAGATACAGTTGCAGAGTTATGAAGATAGAACTCACCGTTCCAATCGCCTTCAAACCATTTTTCTGCAGTATCTTCTCCATATTTATTTGCAACCTCTTTAAATATCTTGTTATAAGAGAGGAGCTTAGTATGAGGCTTAACCATATCTGAAAGTAAAGTGCGCACATCATGAGTAGTACTATTTGCATTTGCATCAATTGTTGTTTCGGCAACTGTAGAAGATTTTATAAAATTATCTATAAAACCTGTAAAGTTAAGATTATCATTAGAGAATCCATTTATCATTTCAAGCTTTGAATCATATTTGTTTTTTAGCTTCTCTAAACAATCTGTAAATGGTTTAAAAAAATCTAATTTAATTTCCATTGTCCTATACCCCCTGATTATTAATCCACTGAACAGCCTGAGCAAAACTTAACCAACTAACTTTTTTAGGCTCTTGAATTTCTTCTATTTTTAACATAGGCAGTGTAGTCACGCCCATTTCCATAAGTTCGCCCATGTCATCGCTTTTAGAAAATTTAACTTTAGCATTCGTCAACTTCTCTTCCAAAATCTGACATTTTGGGCATCCGTTACTATAAATTATGATCTTAAATTCCACTGGCCTTCCTCCTTAAATAACTAAAATATAATTTATTGTCGTATTAAATATACAAACAATTCTAAGAATCTCCACTACTATAAATAACATATCCACAAAAATATATGTAAACAGAAGAAGACGCTATATATAGTACTAAAATATTATTATACCTACTATATATAGCGGTGTCAATTATGCAACAACATAAATTACTTTAATTTTTGAATAAATTTATTCCACAATTATTCAACAATATTTTTAGGTAATTACATTAATGGGCTAGCGCAAGCGATTTCTATATTAAGCTATTGTTAAGCTCAATTAACCCCTCTACTTATAATTATAGTAACTTCTGAACCGCTTTCAAGCGTATCGCCAGCCGAATGGTTCTTATACCCAACCACTGTGCCTTCTTGATAGTCGCTATTGTACTCAAAAACCTGTACCGGAATTAATTTTTGTTCTGTTATGAGTTGTGCAGCTTCTGAAATCGTTTTACCGGAGATTTCAGGGAGTTTCCTTTTTTGAGGTCCTTTACTTATTGTAACTGCTATAGTTGAATTAGGTAACATATTTTCTCCTGCCGGAGGATTTTGAGAAATTATACATCCGTCACTTATTTCATCACTAAAATCTTCAGACATAAGCGCTAGGCTATATTCTTGATTATCTTTTGAAATTTCCTCTTGAAGAGTTTTATAATTTTTACCTACCAAATTTGGAGCGTTAATCTTTTTTACTGTTTCTTTGGCAGGTTCAGGATCCTGATAGGTAACAGAACTATCATTCTGCCCAGCGTTTCCGCCATCTGAACGCCCGAAAATATGAAAGCTAGAATTATAATAAAACAAAAAGTATAATCCTACTCCCAACAATAAAAGTATTAAAACAAATACAAAAATCAAAGCCCCCATGTGGCGTTTACTTTTTGGCTTACTATAAGATTTTTTATCTAAATCGTCTTGATCTGTATCTTCCATTTTTTGAACCATAAGAACCGGTGAATTGGAAAGTTCCAATCTAATATTTTCAAATGAACTTGTACGATTATCTTTGTATAACCTAAGCGCACTGGCAAGAGAAGAAATAACATTTTCCGGAATCTCTTTAAGCAGATTTTCGCTTACCATAAGTGTGTTATCCTTTACCCTACGTGTGGCACGTGCAAGAGGTTCACCTGTCAAAACGAAAAATAAAGATGCCATAAATCCATAAACATCGGTTTCTTCACAAGGAACAAAATCTTCTCTATACTGCTCAATAGCAGAGTATCCGCTATAAAGCTGCGGTTCTATATATTGATTATTACTTCTTAAGAACTCAGTTGAAAAACCAACCAGCTTTAGTTTTTTCTCTGGAGTTAAAAACAAATTTTCTGGGCAAATGCCAAGATGTCTTATTCCATAACTTTCCATTTTTATCAACGACGAAAGCAATGGCATAAAAATTAGTTTTGCTTTCTCCCACTGTATACTTCCACCGCAATCTTTTACATACTCATCTAATCTAATGCCGTCAACCCATTCCATGACGATATACGCTGTTCCGTTTTCTTCAAAAATATCGTAAACCGAAACCAAATAGGTAAAATCACGAAACTTTGCAACAGAACGGAAACAATCTAAAAATTTTTCACGAACTTTTAAAAATTCGTCTTTCAGGTTTTCCTTGGCTTCTAATTTTATGGAATTCTCTTGCCTTAAACACAGACTACTTGGGAAAAATTCCCTAACATAAATACGCACTTTTTCTAACTTATCAAAACCCACATAGCTAAATCCTTCGCTATTTTCTTCAATCTTTTTCCCTATTATATAACGATCGGCCAATACTGTATTAAAAGGCAAAAAAGGCAACTCCTGAACATCATTCATAGGCTCTCCGCAAAAAGGACATTCTTTTTCTTGGTCTTCTACTTCTTTCATACAATTCATGCAAAGATTTCTCACAATAAATCAAAACCCCCAAAAATGATTTTTTTGAAAATTTTATATATTTGGAATCAGTTTATTTATAATACTTTGGAGTTTATTCTTACACTTTATACAACAGTTGTCAATATTTAAAGTATTATCGTTATCTAAGCCTTTAATACTTAAAAATTCAATATCTTCAAATCCTATAATCTTTAAATTAGGTCTCCACTCACGCTCGATTATATCATTATAATCTGCATCTTTTGACCCCTGAGAAGTTATAATCAAAGCACTTTTTTGAGCTTTATTAATGGAGCTACTCCCACGCTTCTTACTATAATAAAACGGTTGTAGACGATCTAAAACACATTTAAGTGGAGATGGCAAAGAAGCATTGAAAATTGGGGAAATTATAATCAAAAAATTGGAATCTATTAAATCGGAATAAATATCATCAAGGTCGTTGTAAACACATTTAAACTCATTTTCACAGGTTCTACAATCAATGCACGGATGAGGATTTATAAAATAGCTATCATACTTTCTAACACATGAAACACTATATAAAAAATCAAGCAACTGCTCTGAAACTTTATACAAAAAACTATTTTTTTGTGCAGTACCCAATAACATAATAGTCTTGATTTTATTATTATCTGTCATTTAACCCACACCTCGCAAAATATCACATACTTATTCCGAACATTCCACAGATGATTTATTTTTAGTTTCGTCGGCATTAAGGTATATATTATGAACTATTCCCATGCCAAAATAAAGGCACGCCGCCGAAGAACCTCCAACACTAAAAAATGGTAAAGTTACTCCCATAACAGGCAATATGCTCAAACACATTCCAAGATTAAAAATTGTTTGTGATGCTATTAATCCTATAAACCCAAAACATATTAGTTGACCTGCAAAGCTAGATGCTTTTTTTGAAACAAACGCTATTCTAAAAATAAGCAGAGTTATCAGTAGTATTACTAAAAGGCAACCTATAAATCCCAACTCTTCTCCAACAGCGGAAAATATAAAATCGCTCTCTTGGATAGGCACAACACCATTAGCCACACGGGGGCCTTTAAAAAGTCCGGTACCAAAAAGTCCGCCTGAGCCTATCGACAATTTGCCTTGTATTTGCTGATAGCCCATATTCAAAGGGTCATTTTCTGGATTAAGTTGAGTAAGAATACGCTTTTTTTGATATTCTGCAAGCACAAAATTCCATAGCACAGGTGCCAAAACCACACCGGATGCTAAAAGATATAAGAAATATCTAATAGGTATTTTACCAACAAAAGCAATGGTTAAAGCAATGCATAAGAATATTATCGCTGCACCATCATCGCCCTGAAGATGCGTCAAAATAACCGGAACAAGTGCATGACCAAAAAGCAACATAACATCTTTTGTTTGTACATATGAACTTTTTTGCATAATGCGAGAAGTATGTGCAGAAAAAGTTACTATAAATATGATTTTTACGAGCTCAGATGGCTGAAAAGTTATTCCTCCGGGCAATTTAACCCAGGCTTTGGCGTTAACTCCTGAAGCACCTTCAATAGTTATACCCATAAAAAGAGTATAAACTATTAAAGCTATTCCAAAAAGTCCAAGCCACAACCAAATCTTTAAAAGCACTTTATAATCTAACATCTGGAGAACCATAGCCCCAAATATTCCCAAAAAAATCGATATAAACTGAACTGTAAAATAATTAAATCCTTCTCTAGAAATACTGGCAACAACAGCAAGCCCAAAAGCCGCAATAAACAGCATAATGGACCACATTAGCTTATCGCTATGTTTTATTGAATTATAAAAAGCTTTAAATATATTCATATTCTTTACCCGCTTTTAAATTAATTTATATTATAAATTTTGTTTATAAAAAATGTAGCAAAAAATATTACTGCACTTATCAAAACTATTGTTGCTCCGGCAGAAGTCCCCATATAAAACGAAAGTATTAGCCCTGAAATACCCGAAAAAAGTGAAAATCCAACTGATAACAAATGATAGCTTCTAACAGTCTTGGTTATATTTTTAGCTGATGCCGCAGGTAGAACCAGCAAGGAATTTATTATTAGCATTCCCACCCATTTAAGAGATATTGTAACTATAAATGCTATTAAAATTGTAAAAATATTTCTATAAAATTTAACATTTATCTGCTTACTGCGTGCCATATCACTATTCAAACTTGCAATCATAAGTTTATTGAACGACAATCCCCAAATAGCTAAAACAATAAGCAATATTACAAAAAGAGACACTATCTCATTTTTAGAAATTGAAAGTATATCGCCAATTAAGTACCCCGAATATTTTGAAACTCCGCCTTGCGCCGAAAGCAAAATTATCCCTAAAGCAATACCTGCCGATGAAAATACTCCTATTATAGTATCCGATGATATACCTGAATCCATTATAGCTGAAATGCCAAGTGCAAAAATTAGTGCAAACGCTAAAATTGAGATAACATAATTATTTACTCCAAGCATAATACCTATAGAAATACCTGTTAAAGCACAGTGCCCCATAGCATCAGAAAAAAGCGACATTCTATTATTAACTATCATTGTACCGACAAGGCCGAATAGTGGCGCTATAATTAAAATAGCAAGCAATGCGTTTTTCATAAAATTAAACTGCATCCAAGAAAAAGGCAAAAAAGATTCCATAATGCTATATATTATCTCCATATTTCCTCTCCTTCACCCACAGAAAGTCCAAAAGTTTCACGGACTTTTTTACTTTTAAACAAGCTCTCTGCACTACCAACTTCTACCAATCCATGATTAATAAGTGCATATGATGTAGCATACCTTTCAACATGTCCCAAATCGTGAGAAACCAATATAACGGGCATATGGTAATCGTGCCTTAAAGATGCTATTATCTCATAAAAATTGCTTGTCCCTTTTCTATCGATTGCCGAAACAGGTTCATCTAAAAGAAGTATATCCGGAATTGGGTCAAGTGCAAATGCAAGCAAAACACGTTGCAATTCGCCGCCGGAAAGCCTACCTATCGGCTTATTTGCACAATGCAATGCACCAACTTTTTTTAGCATCTCTACCGCTTTATCGTGACGTTTTTTACTATGCCCTACAAATATAGGAAGTCTGGAAGAATTTGCACAAAACAAGTCCATAACAGAAATAGGTGCACCATGCTCAAAACTGAGTCTTTGCGGCACATAACCTATTTTAGGGTTAAAAATTTTTTTGCTTTTTGAATTAAAAAACGTAATTTCTCCATCAAAAGCAACACTGTTCAAAATAGCTTTTAACAAAGTTGTCTTACCTGCGCCATTACGCCCAATTAGTGCAAGGGTTTCTCCATGATTTGCCGTCAAATCTATACCGCTCAAGACAATATGTCCAGAGCGCTTGACGCATAAATTTTTTATTTGTACACTGCAATGGCATTCGTTCATGGCAAACTTCCTTTATTTTAAAGCATTTTTTAAAACTTTCATATTATTCTTCATTATATTTATATAAGAATCAAGTGAATCATCGCCTGTAACAGCAGGGTCAAGAGTATAAATTTTTGCACCTGTTTCTTGCGCAAGGGTCTTTGCGCTTACATCTGAATACTGAGGCTCTGTAAATATCACAGAAATATTATCTTTTTTCATAAGTTCAGATATTTCAGAAAGCTCTTTGGCACTGGGCGAACCTGAACCATCGCGATTTATACTATTTAAAATATTAAAGCCAAATTCATTTGCAAAATACGGGAATGCATTATGAAAAGTAATTATATTTTTATTCTTAATCCCATCTAATTCAGAATGCATTTCATTTTCTAAAGCATTTATTTTGTTTATATAGTTTCTAGAATTTTCACGATATTTTTCTTCGTGGCTCGGGTCAACAGAAATCAAACCTTCGGTAATATTTTCTATTTGATTTTTATAGTTTTCTAAAGAAATCCATATATGAGGATTAAATTCATGGTGGCATTCTTCGTGCTCACAATTTTCATCGTGACAATCATCACAATCTTTTATAAGCTCAACGCCTTTACTGGAATCTATGATTTTTAACTTAGGCGCCTCACTGGTAACTTTATCCATAAAAGGCTCCATTCCGGCTCCGTTTATAATAAAAGCTGTTGAGAGTTCTATGTTTTTTAAGTCATCTGATTGCAATTGAAAATCATGCAAACAGCCGCTATGACTTTCCGACATTTTACTGACTTCCACATTTTCTATTCCCTGAGTCAAATTCCTCGTAATTATATATACAGGATAACACGATGTAGTAAATTTTAGAGGTCTATTACTCTTAGGTGATGAGCAACCACAAAGCCCGGCAATAAAACACAAAATTCCAACATATAAAAATATTTTTTTTAATTTCATAATTTAAAATCCCTACTACCAACCAATACTATTAATTGAACTTACAATCAAACAGACTAAAACAACATATAATTACTGTGCTTTAACCTCTACCAAAACAACAGCAGATGCACCAACTAATCTAATATCCACTTTATAAACACCACATTCTTTTATATTTTTATCAAGGCGAACACTATGTTTGTCTATTTTAACGCCATCGGACGCAAACATTTCGTTTATTTTACAAGCTATATCTTTAGATGTGACCGCACCGAACAAATTGCCATTTCCTCCTGCTTTAAGCGAGATAACAACTGTTTTTTCATTTATAACGCTTGCAACACGTTTAGATTCATCAACTTCCTCTTGATGATGAAACTCTTTAGCTTCTTTTTGAGTATTAAGCTCATTTAACGATGTTGCATTAGCTAATTTTGCAGAGCCACTACCTATTAAAAACTTAGCGTAGCCATCTTTTACATCTTTTATTTCTCCGGATTTACCCAAACTTTTAATTTCTTTTGTTAATATTACTTTCATTTTTTTCGTCTCCATTATTATTTTTATATAAATAGTTTTCCTCTATTTCTTTTATAAGTTTTTTCTTTACAGATTCAAATGTTTCGCCGTTTATTTGTGTTGCGGCTATAGTTTGATGTCCTCCGCCGCCCAGCGCCTCCATTATAACTTGAACATTTATTTTGCCCATTGATCTAGCGCAAACATTAATGGTATTTTGTTCCATAAATATAACAAACGAAGCTTGTATGTCCTTTATACCTAAAAGCTCATCGGCAGCTTGCGCACAGACAACTTTTACGTTTTCTTTTGGATAGTCAAGATGAGATATAGCGCAACCTTTAATTACTTCGGTGTTCTCAATCACCTTACCTTTAATTTTATATGATTCCATAGAATTTGCAAAGAGTTTTTTAACTTTATAATTATCGGTACCCTGCTTTTTTAAATATGCAGCAGCCTCAAAAGTACGTATACCGGTTTTAACAGAAAAGTTTTTTGTATCTAGCATAATTCCGGCCAAAAGAGCTTCGGCTTCTATCCTTTTTATAGCTCCGGCGTTCATATATTGAACCATCTCGGTAACCATCTCGCAGGTTGAGGATGCAAAAGGCTCATGGAAAAATATTACTGCATTTGAAATTTTATCCACGCTTAATCTATGGTGGTCTATTACTGCTACATTTTTGGACTTTTCATACAACTTACTATCTTCTATAAATTTAGTACTATGCGTATCTACTACCAAAAGAAGCGAGTTAGGCGTTACCATACCAAGTGCTTGTTGGGGCGAAATAAATATTCCGGAATTATCGTTTTCTTCAAGATATTTAATTAGCGGCCATGAAAGACTTTGATTTTTATTTACAACAACATAGCATTTCTTTTTTAAATTTCTATAACAAATCCCACGCAACGCAACTGCTGCTCCAATACTATCAAAATCTGAAAACTTATGCCCCATAATAAAAACAAGATCGGCACTTTCTATCTTCTCCATAAGCGCTCTTGCAAAAACACGAGTTCGAACTTTACTACGCTTTTCTATACCACCGGAAGCACCGCCAAAAAATTCATATGAGACTTTATTTTTTATCGCCACTTGATCTCCGCCTCTACCTAAGGCCATATCAAGTGCGTTCTTTGCCCCTGTTTTAGATTCTTCTAAACTAGAAGCCGCTCTACTTATACCTATAGATACAGTTACGCATTTTTGATCATCAAATTTAATTTCGTGAATTTTTTCAAGTATTTTAAATTTATCTTTAACTAAAGCTTTTAAATTTTTCTCCTCAAAAAGAATTACATACTTTCCTGTACCAATTTTTTCAAAAGCTCCTCCTGTTAAAGTTATCCACTTTTGTAAAACATTTTGGGCAGTACCAAAAACACGCAAAACTTCCTCGTCACTTAAACATTGTTTGATTTCATCTTTGTTATCAATTAATGCGTAGCCAACACACAAGCGACTGTTAAGATATTTATGATTTAAGTCTCTAATAGCAGTTTCATCGTTAAAATATAAAACCAAAAAACCGTAAAATACTTTTGCATAAACTTTATACTTTTCATCATCTATTTGAAAATCAACAGTACCTTTTTCAATAAGACTCTCCGATGTTTCTTTTGGGAAAAGCTCACTCACCCCTACGTTAACACATCTACCTTTATCCAAAAAGCAAGTTTTAAAACTTTCGTTATAAAATAAAACATCGTTTAAATTTACCGCTTTAACTACAACTACGGGCATTGGAATCACTTCTAAAATATCCCCTGAGTTCTTATTTAAAAAGTTTTTTATATCCTCAACATTATCCTCCAAAACAAGGGCGCTTGGAGTGCTTTCTTTAAAATATACAAAACAAATAGAGATAATTGAAATTGTTATTATAATATGTATTGCAGCCAAAACAAAATTAATAGGCCATATGGACAAATTCATCAACATAAGAACAATGCCTATAAATAAAAACATACTTTTTAAAGATATTCTATTTTTCAAAACATGCCCACTCCTCAATCAAATTCAATTATCTAAATATTATACTCGCAAAATATTTTCAAAGCAAATATAAAACTATTTTTAGATTTTAATACCAAAAATAGAAAAATCCAGAAACTAACAACTATTCTTCACGAAGGCTATTAAACGTACCCATAAGGTCGAGCTTACCATATCCCCATTGTGGGTTGGGATAATCGCGGTTAGGCTCACGCCTACACCCACGAATAAGCAAAAGGCGCAATCTATTACCGGTTAAGCTGGGGGTATTACCCTGAACTATCGCCCACTCAAACATCAGCGCAGCAGCACCCGCTGTTATAGCTGCTGATATACTTGTACCGCTCATACTACCCTCTCCTTGAGGAAAAATTCCGCTTACATCAACCCCGGGGGCTGTAAAATCCGGAGCAACTTTTATCCCTAAAGTAGGTCCCCAAGAACTATTTATATAAAGACTTTGCTCAACGGTACTATATGCCCCAACACTAATTGAACCGGAAGCCGTTGACGGTATAACAACTGTATAATTTGGGGTTGGAGAAACAAATTCAACATCCGGACTTATAAATCCGGTCATGGGTAACCATGCGTGAAAATCCCCACTTATAATTAAATCTCCGTAAAGATTTATCTCCCACGTACCGGAAACGACATCTTTAATTTGAATAAATGCAAGTCTACTCTCGTTTTGATGGTACGCAATACTAACTGTGGATTTTTCAAATATAAGTTTCTTCTCATAGGACGTCCCTACAAAAAACGGTATTTTATTAACTATTTCTCCTGTTGGGGATTTTAATGAAAAAGATATTTTATCCCAACCTGAATACCATATGTAAACGCTTAGAGATTTTGCTGTTTCACCCACTCTTATTTCAATGGGGACAACATCACCCATTTTAGAAACAACCCCTTCGGTATGATGCCTTGCATTACTTTCATTACCTGCACCGGTGCATATTGCTACACCCGGAGCGTTTGAAAGAAAAGAAATATAGCTTTCCAAACGATTCTGCCCATTATGCCCACCAAAATTACTGCCCAATCCTAAACAAACAGAAAATGGCTGACCAAGTTCTCCACATCTTTCAAAAATAAATGTAAGTGCAAGCATTATA
>CAYUTE010000155.1:0-2089 GCA_964447545.1 uncultured Eubacteriales bacterium | reverse complement strand
TTTAATGCGATACCAAGAATTAAAACTATACTTAGTGATATTACATATATTGATTTGGCGTTGAGCTTTATATTACACCTATTGCATTTTTGGTTAGCAAAAAGAGTTGTAGACGGTAAGAGTAATGGAACGCTATTTATGATTATATTGATAATAGAGATTATTTTAATTCTTGCAGCCATCTTATTTGATGAGGGCACGCGAACCTCATCTGTAGGCATTTTGCTTGCTTCATATGGATTATATTGCGTATATGAATTAAGAAAAGAAAACCAGAAATGCTGTGAACAGGATCAAAATTAGTATTAAAAAAACAAATTGTTAAATCAGATTTTATCAATTTGATTTTTTTCTACCGATTATTACACACAAATAATAACTAACGCCGCAAATCCTAGAGGTTTAGCGACTTTTTTACTATCTAAAAACAAAAATAAAAGCCTTTGAAATAAACTTTCAAAGGCTACTTTTAAAATATAATTATTTAACTTCGACGTCTGCGCCAAGTTCAACGAGTTGTTTTTTGATGTCTTCAGCTGCATCTTTTGCAACTTTTTCTTTAATTGTTTTAGGAGCTCCATCAACGAGTTCTTTGGCTTCTTTGAGGCTAAGATCTGTGATTTCTTTTACTGCTTTAATAACTTTCATTTTGTTATCGCCTGCTGCTTTTAAAACAACGTCAAATTCAGTTTTTTCTTCAGCTGCTGCTGCTCCGCCTGCTGCCGGTGCTGCTGCTACTGCTACTGGTGCTGCTGCTGAAACTCCGAATTTTTCTTCGAGAGCTTTTACGAGTTCGCTAAGATCTAAAACTGTTAAAGTGCTGATTTCTTCGATTAATTTTTCAATTTTTTCTGACATTACTGTCTACCTCCAAAAATTTTAATTTTTAATAATAATATTTTTTAATAATAAATCTACTTGTGCGTTTTATGCACTTTGCTTTTGTTCGGCGATTGCATTAAGCGCTACCACCAGGCCTGTAAGCGTACCATTGAGAACTGTTGCAAGACCAGAAACAGGTGCATTGAACCCTCTGAGTACTTGCGCAATAAGAACTTCTCTTGAAGGAAGTTTAGCGAGTTCTAAAACTTTTTTAGAATCAATTACGTTACCATCAATAAAGCCTGATTTTACTTTAAAGAATTCATGGTCCTTAGCGAATCCACAAAGAATTCTTGATGCTGCAACATAATCATTTTCACTTATCGCTATAGCTGTTGAACCTTTTAAAGATGGCTCTAAACCTTCAATTTTTGCATCTTGTGCGGCTTTCTTTAGTAGTGTATTCTTGACTATCATATATTCAACGCCGGATTCACGAAGTTCTTTTCTAAGTTTTGTATCTTCCTCGACGTTAATTCCCTGGTAACTTACCAAAACTCCTGCACACGATGATTTCAATTTTTCAGAAATCCCTTTAACTATTGCTTTTTTCTGCTCTAAAATCTTCTCACTTGGCATTTTCTCATTCACCTCCGTACCTTGATATAATAATCTTTTATTCATATATAAAAATTTCGCTGATTTTCAAACACGCCCAAAGACGTACAAGAAAATCAACGAAAAAATTATCTCCGTAAGTTCCTGGGCAGGAAATTAAGCTATAAAAGCACCTGCTGTCTTTGGAAATATTCAATTTTAAAAATCAAAAAATACTTATATATCTTATATATTATAAAGTTTCTAACTTGCTTACGTTCATTCTTACACCCGGACCCATAGTAGAAGAAACAACACATGATTTAATGTATTGACCTTTTGTGCTTTCCGGTCTGGCACGAACAATCGCTGTGATAAGAGCGTCAAAATTGTCAAACAATTTTTCTGGTCCGAAAGATGCTTTGCCGATTGGGCAATGTATTATATTAGTCTTATCAAGACGGTATTCTATTTTACCAGCTTTTGCATCTTTAATTGCTTTAGCAATATCGGTTGTAACTGTTCCGGCTTTTGGGTTAGGCATAAGGCCTCTAGGCCCTAAAATCTTACCAAGACGTCCTACTACGCCCATCATATCCGGAGTTGTGATGAGAACATCAAAGTCCATCCAGTTTTCGCTTTGGATTTTTTGAGCCATCTCTTCAGCACC
>CAYUTE010000154.1:0-1643 GCA_964447545.1 uncultured Eubacteriales bacterium | reverse complement strand
TTTTTCTATTTGTTATTATATTTTTTTAGGTATATATTATTAAAATATAACTAACATTATAATTATATAAGTTGCGTTATATTTTTGTCAAGGTGCATTAGGAGAAACAGCTATGTTGAGACATAACGAAGTAATGGCCCTCTTAAAAGAGAAAATAGGCTTTGAGCCTCCACAATCACACCTAAAAAATATTTTAGGCATAAGTCAACCTGCTTTGTCTCAAAGAGCAAAAAGAAACACCGAATATACGCTTGATGAGTTATTGAAGCTCGAAAACCAATATGGCATTTTTTTGACATCTTGCCGTTTTGAAAGAACTGACGTTTTAAAATTAAATTATTTCCCTGATGTTTTTGGCTCTTGCGGTGGTGGTGCGTTTGCACTTTCTGAAAACAAAGAAAAAGTTGAAATCTTAAAAAACTGTTTATGGAATTTTGAAGAAAACAAGACTTATTCAATAATTAACGCTAAGGGCGACAGTATGCTCCCGACTATTTCAACCGGGGATAAAATAATTATCAAACATTGGAATAATGAGCAAATAATAGACAACGAAATTTATGTTTTTTGCTTTAAAGATGAGGTTTTTATAAAGCGCTTAGTTAAAAATTTTGACGAGATAATAATCAAATCAGACAATCAAGATCCGATGTATCGAGCAAGACATGTCGAAAAAAACGAGATGAACGACATAAAAATTATCGGCCAAGTTGTGGGTTTAATTAGAAACTTTTAAAAACATTAAATCTAAGGTCTTATTTATGCGCCTTTAACATGAGTTAAATACAAAAAAGGTAGTTTGGTATTAAAAGAATGTTAACCCCTCTTAAAAAGGCTTATAACATGCTTAGATTTAATGTATCTTGTAAACCATTGATTTTATTGCGCTTTACATGCCTGTAAAGTCCTAGAGGCTTTTAATTTCACTAAACATCTTTTCGGTCGTATCTTCTAATAATTTTGCGGTGTGTTTTTTGGTCAAATGAGAATACCTTTTAACCATTTGCATTGTTTTATGGCCCGTTACCTCGGCAATGTCAAGAAGACTGCCTCCGTTCATTGCAATATGACTTGCAACAGTATGCCTTAAATCGTGGAATCTGCATTCAACTTTTGCAAGTTCTAAAGCTTTATAAAACCGAGTTCTAAAATCAATCAGCTTATTGCCGCTTTTTGTAGTCCAAAGATAATCGCTCTTGATGTTTCTAACCTTTTGAAAGTCTTTTAATTTTGAATAGACTTCATTTGTCATCGGCACGCCTCTATTTTCGCCATTTTTGGTATTTAAAAAGTAGAATTGTTTGTTTTTTAAATCCACGTTTTGCCATTTCAACTTGTGGATTTCTGAATATCTTGCGCCTGTTGAAAGAGCAATTAAGACAAATAAATAGGTCTCTTTGTTGTAGTTTTCGCCATCAAGCTCAAATTCCCGGCATGCATTTAAAAGCTTCTCTATTTCTTCGGGCATTAAAAAGCGGTCTTGTTTTGCGGTTTCTTTAAATTTTCTTACTTTGAGCATTGGGTTTTCATCTATCCATCCCCACTCTTTTGAGGCTATTGAAAGCACAATTGACAAACAAGCCATATATCGATTTGCAGTAGCCTCTGAGCGCGTTTTTTTATTGCCTTTAGGTTTTGGGCTT
>CAYUTE010000153.1:0-2948 GCA_964447545.1 uncultured Eubacteriales bacterium | reverse complement strand
TTCAATTTTTCCAACAATCCGAAACGGGAATGCTTCAATTCCGTATTGCATATTTGAACGCTTTTTTAAAACTTTCAAAAGCAATTCGGCTTCGGCGTCGGTGTCCTCGATTGCTGTGTGCGCTTCGACAAATTCGCTATTTTGATTTATAAATCGGTATGCCGTTTCTACTGTCGTGCTATAATATTTCCCGCTTGCGGTGATATATCCATTTTCAAGGCAAAAGTTCCGAAATTCGTCACAATTTAAAATGTGTTTGCAAGTCAAAACCCATATATCAAAAACAGGTTTTTCATTTTCGCCAAAACGAAAAGTTGAATTGTTTGGCTTGTAATCTTTTGATTTTTTGTAAGGCTTGCCTTCAATTATAAAGGCACATTTTTCTTTTTGTTTTGCATACCATTCATTAAAATTGTTTGAATAAAGAGCGTTGATATATTCGTCGGTGAATTTTATTGCTTTTTTTAGGTCAAATGCTGCATTATATGCGCCGATTGCGTCAACTTTGAAAAGATCAGAAGAAAATTCTGCGGCGCAACTGCGCCAATCAATAAGTTTTATTTCTCCATTGTCCAGGGCTTCAATATAAACCGGTCGCTTTTCCGCATAATATGCTGTATTGAAAATGTTTGGAACGCAAAATATTTCAGAGATTAAAAACGATTTTCTGCAATATTCCCGCCCGCGCGCATCCAAAATTTTCCAACCGATATTATAAATCAGGGGATTAGCTATTGAAAGTTTTTTGCGGAATTCGGGCGCGAAGTCAGTAATAAACGGAAGCGTTGCCGTTTCGCTGTCAAGTACAAGATAATATTTACGGCGGCGGTCAAGTTTTTGTGGAGTATCAAAAAGCATTTTTAAAAATTCCTTTCGTTTGCTTTTATTTATGCTTTATTATAACATTTATTTTAAATTCAATCTTGTTTTTTCTTTTAAATAAATGTAAATAAAGTGTGAACGGCATAGAAAAGTTTTAGACGTAAAAAATACGTCTAAAATAAAAACTTTGGCGTTCATTTTTTGTTTACAAAAAGTTCTTTTCTAATTCATTGACAAATCGCCTCTATTATGATATAATGTATTCACAAAAAGGGAAGGAAAACCGACAAAACCAGAAAAGAGATTCAATATGGCTACTACCGCAAAAACGACCGCCCGCACAAAGTATGTTGACCTTGAGAAGAAGTTTGTCGCAGAAAGCACTGTTTTCGTGCCGCGTGACGGTTGCGGAGAGCGCACGACCTGCGCCTGTACCTGTCCCTGCAAAATTAAAATGATGAAGATGATGAAAGAGAAAGCAGAGAAGGAGAAGGCAAACGCCGAAAAAGAAGGCGAAGCGCATTGCCACTGACAAAAAGAAGCGGGCGCCGAAGGAGGCGAGAAAATCGCCGAAGAGGAAAAGGGAGAGTAAAATCTCCCTTTTCTTTTCTCATTTTTAGACGTAACAAAAATACGTCTAAAAAAATTAAAGAGAATTGCTTCCCCTCTTAAATTAAACTCTTCAGCACTGAAAAAATTATTTCAGGACGGTATGCATTTTCTCCCCACTCGGTGCGGTTCTTTTCTTCATCATCAAAAAGTATGTCACCTTTTTTTGCGTATAACGATTTTGGCGTACCGTGAGGAACTATAAAAATCTTATCAAACTTTACACTTTTAAGGTGAGTTTTTAGCCACTTTTGTTTTGCGGCGACTATATCTTGGAAATAATTTGGCGTGGCGTTGTAACTTCCCCATGAAATAATACCAATTTTAAAGCCGTTTTTTTGAATTTTATTTAAAAAGCGGGCGAGTGTTGAAAAATTTTGGAGGGGTTTTGCGACGGCGTAGGGATGAACACTTTCGCTTTTTAAATTTTCAAGCCAATTTTCAACGCCGTAAAGATCGGCTATTGTACCGTCCATATCAAAATAAACTGTTTTCATGAAATTTTCTCCTGTGGTTTTGTGAGTATAGTATATCATAAAGTGATGAATTTGTCAATGAATAAAGTGTAAACAATTTGTGAATAAATTGTAAACTTGGCGCGAAAATTAGACGTAATAGTTACATCTAAAAAAGCTTACTTTCGCCGCCTTCCAAGAAATGGAAAGAGAGGGAAATTATTCCCTCTCGTTGGTTTCCTTTTGCTTTACCGTCCCAATGATTCGAGATGGAAAAGCGACTACACCCATTTCCATTTTTGAATTTTTCTTTTTCAAAATTTTAAGAAGTATTTCGCTTTCTATGTCCGAATCGTGAACGGCGGTGTGCGATTCATTAAATTGCTTGTTACCTGTGATATATCGATATGCCGTTTCCGCTGTACTACTATAATATTTTTTTGTGTGAGAAAAGTATTCATTTTCTTCACAAAATTTTCTATAGTTTTTTGTGTTCATCAAATATTTACAAGCGAGAAACCAAATATCAAATAATGGAATTTCAATTTCTTCAAATTTGAAAGTGTCCCATTTTGGAGTATGTTCTTTTTTCTTTTTTTGGAATTGTTCAAGGCATATTTTTTTTTGGTATTCATACCAATCGGAAAAATGCATTGAATAAATTTTTGAAATATAAAGATTTGTAAATTTTATTGCCCTGAAAAAATCAAATGCTGCATTATATGCACCGACTGCGTTTACTTTTTGAATGTCAGTTTTTAAGTCGTGAATTGCTTCGTTCCATGCGACTATTTTCGTTTCGCCTTCTTGAATTGCTTTAAGATATAAAGGTTTTTTGTCTTTATAATATGCTGTTTCAAAAATAGCGGGGACACTGAAAATTTCAGCAATTATGAATGATTTACGGCAATAAATATTTCCTTTGGTATCTATCACTTTCCAGCCCAAATCATATATTAAAGGCTTTGAAAGCGCCATTTTTTTTTGAATTTCAGCGGGAAGTTCACGAACGAACGGCAAAGTTGCTGTTTCGCAGTCAAGAATAAGATAATAGCGTTTGCG
>CAYUTE010000152.1:0-3775 GCA_964447545.1 uncultured Eubacteriales bacterium | reverse complement strand
TTCATCAGCATAGAAGAAGCGTGGAATAGCCCTGAAATGATTATGAGTAGAGCTTTGCAAATAGCTAAAAACCAACTTGAAGAGGTTAAAACCCGTAATTTTATGCTTGAACAAAAAATTGAAGAGGATAAACCCAAAGTTCTATTTGCTGATGCTGTTGAAACTGCTAAGACTTCAATATTAATCGGTGATCTTGCAAAATTAATAAAACAAAACGGTGTGGATATAGGACAGAAAAGATTGTTTGAATATCTTCGTCAGAACGGCTATCTTATCAAAAACGGCAATAGTAAGAATATGCCAACACAGAGGTCTATGGAACTCGGGCTGTTTGAGGTAAAGGAACGCACAATAAGCAATGCAGACGGCTCAATCAAGATTGTTAAAACAACAAAGGTAACCGGCAAAGGACAAACATATTTCATCAATAAAATTTTAGGTGATATGAGTTAAGAGAATACATATTGAAAGAGGAAGATATATGAAAAATAAAAAGAGCGATATAAAAAATCACAATAATGATAAACTGAATTATTTTCACAATGACTTAAATACTCTTAAAAAAGAAATTGAAAATGATACATCAACAAACAATATACTCCATACTATTCTTATGTTAGGTGTATTAGAGGGTGAATTAGGTTGCTGGTTTGCAGATAAAGATACACAAGAAGTGGTTGATTTGTATTGCAATATATGTAATTTCAAAGAGACGTTATTTGATAAAATAAAAGACTTAATAAAAAGGTCTACACTATTAATAGACGGTACAAACTCAACAACAATAAATAATCTTGTTCCTGATGATAAAAACAATGAAAAGTACAAAAATATCAAGAAAGGTATCGTAGAACTCAGCGAAAGTTTTAATAGTGTTTATGAAAAAATGACAAACTCTGAACAAAGATGTACCGATATTGGAGTAGTGTGGAAACAAACTGCCGATTTATATAAAATTTTAAAGGAGGAATAATCATGAGCATGATAAAGGAAATTATAGAAGAAGCAATAATATTTGAAGATAATAGTGTAATCTCTTACGGACACTATCAAGACTGCTGCGAACACAATTATGCCGACTTTGAGCAGATAGATGATATTTGCAGAGCTACCGATTTTGATACATCTAATATGTTATTTGAAATTATAGAGGGCTGCGGATTCAGATTCGGTAATAAAGGGAATATGTTCTTTGTACCGTGTTATTCGGAACAGAATGGGTATTATTCATCGGATATACAAATCTACTACAACGGCAATAATGTTTTGAGTTTGGAATGTAAGTGGATTGAATTTTAAGGAGGTACTGAAAGATGGGTGAAAGATTACGCAACTGTCCGTTTTGCGGAAATGAAGCCGCAACAGTAGTCAATTCTACTTTTGGCTGTGTTAGGTTTAAAGTTTATTGTCCTAACTGCAATGTTGAGCAATCTGCATCTGCGGAAATAGATGTCAACTTCGAGGAAGCGGAGAAAATCAAGCAAAAGGTTATCGAGTCTTGGAACAAAAGAGTTCCCGACACAAATAACGAGAAGATTAATAACAGGAGGTCTAAAAAATGGTTAAAATAATTGTACCCGGCAAACTCCTGTCAACAACAACTCGCAGATTTAAATGCGATAATTGTGACTGTGTGTTTGACGCAGATAAAGACGAATATTCATGTGGAAGCCAATATAGCGATGATTATTACTGCTGTATATGCCCTTGTTGTGGATACTACGCTGATGAAGAAAGAGAGGAATGACTAATGAAAAGATTAACAACTACAATCGTAAATTTCTCAACGGAAGGAACTTTTAGAACTCTTTCCAAAGAGGGACACATGGAACTAAAACAATATAGTGATGTCTCTTTAGGTGAACTGTATTGTAGACTGCAAACTTACGAGGACACGGGATTGACACCTGAGCAGATCGTAAAAATGCAGGCTGATAATGCCAAAATGCGTGAACTGCTTAAAATGGCGGTGGAGGATATAAGAAAAATATTGGCAGACGAATATAGTTCTGAATGTCAGTTTTGCCGTCTGAGTAGGAATGAATACGCATTATGCCATAAGTCAAGCGTCTTGGATTGTTGGTGTTGTGATAATGCAAAATGGCAACACGCCGACGAGGTTGAGGAGGTACTGAAAAGTGGAGAATAATTTAAAACGTTTGAGAATGCAAAAAGGCTTGAAAAGCTGTCAGCTTGCAGAAAAAATTGATGTTCCCAAAGAAACTATGTCAAAGTATGACAGAGGAGAAGCGGATATTGCATCAATGAAAATCGGTATGCTGCTTAAGATATGCGATGTTTTGGATTGTACGATAAGTGATATAACGGGGATATCGGATAAAACCGACTACAGGAAAGTACATAATCTGAAATTAAGCATCGAATTTTGCGATGATGTCCTGAGCGGCAAGAAGAATTTCGAGATACGTGAAAACGACAGAGGATTTCAGACGGGAGATTTAATAAAGTTTACTCCCTATGGCTATGGCGGCACGAATAACGAAAATCACGAAATTGCAAAACATACTTACAGAATCAAATATATTCTCAACGGTTGGGGATTAAAGAACGGTTTTGTTGCGTTGGCTATTGAGGAGGTGCTGAAAGATGGCTAAGATAATTGTCCCCGGCAGAATCCCAACAATAGCTCGTAGATTTAAATGTGATTATTGCGGTTGTGTTTTTGACGCAGATAAAGACGAATACAAACGCAGAACTTTATATGGTGGTATTTATAACACCTGCAAGTGTCCTTGTTGTAGGTGTTCCGCTGATGAAATTATAATGGGGGAGAGAAATAGCAATGCCTGAAAAATTAAAGCCTTGCCCGTTTTGCGGGGGAGAAGCTATCACGTTAGTAAAAGCTACTGGCGGTTTTCCAGCAAATAGCTTCATATTTAAAACATATTGTCCAAAGTGTGAAGTTGAGCAATCCAGAAGAATAGAAGGCTGTTTTGATTTTGAAGTAGCCGAGAAAATCATGCAAGAAGTTATACATAAATGGAACACTCGTGTTCCCGACACGAATGTCGAGAAGATTGAAGGACAGGAGGTCTGACAATGCCTAAAAAATATATTGACGCAGATTTTGTTTTAGAAAAGTTTAGAGAAAAGATGATAGAAGTAGAATATGATGAAGACTATCCACCTGCTTTAGCCATACCCGAAGGCGAAGTGGAATATGTTATAGACAATTTACCTGCCGCAGACGTGCAGGAAGTCAGGGACGGTCACTGGATTAGGGATTGCTTACGCGTATTATGTAGCGAGTGTGGTGAGGATTACAGCGACGAATTGTTTTGCATGGGCGGCGACATTAATTTATGTCCTAATTGTGGGGCGAGAATGAGGTGATAATAAAGATGTCTAAATATATTAAACACGATGATATTATGAATATGCTCGATGATCTCAGTACGTATGAATTTGATACATGGGATAATGGTTGGAATCAAGCAATTAAACAAGTTATAGAAGATTTAAAGGAAATGCCTGTCGCAGACGTGCAGGAGGTTGTAAGATGTAAGGACTGTGAGTATCACGGTAGTTGCTCGGTTGAGTTCGAGGGAAGATTTAAATTGGATAGCTTTTGCTGTCTTGGGAAAAGAAAGGATTGTGAAGAATAATGTTAAACATAATAAAAACACATACAGGAAAAATTTACGTAGACAAAGAACGGCGGCTTGAATTTCTTACCGTAGGAGACTATGGTAAAGAGAATAATATCAAGGCGGATTTTCTTGGATTACATAAGGAAATTAATGGTGTTAAACAT
>CAYUTE010000151.1:0-4033 GCA_964447545.1 uncultured Eubacteriales bacterium | reverse complement strand
GAGTGTTACTCTTTGAACGTTCCGTTGTTTCTATGATAAGGCTTATGTACTGTTCTTCCATTACAGATCACCGTTCCTGTCTAATTCAGCCGTAACGTAATCGCCCTCAAACTTGTACTCACCGACATCAAACGAATCTGTCTGCTTATTTTTAAGTGCTTCGACAAAATCAAGAACAGGTTTTTTATTCATTTCCTGCACGGCACTTTCAATCAGCACACTAAGTTCGCTGTCGCTGATTTTTATTCCTTGTTCCGCAAGGAGTTCGATAACCTTATCCTTGCACTTTTCAACCTTTTCGTCACCGTGAATATCTTTGTAAATCTGCTCAACGTATTTGACGGTATCCGCAACTACGCTTTTCTTAACATCGGTATTTACGATAGTTTTAGTTTTCTTCACGATAAAGGTTAGTACGAACAGCATTGCTACGCTGATTATGTCGGGTAATGCTTTTGCTATAATTTCTACGATTGTTTCTTTCATATTAGCTCCTTTCTGTTCTTCTTGAACGTTGTGATATTGTTGTGGTGTATGATTTGCCATAAAAGGTTTCTGCTTTAACAAGAGCGATATCACCTATTTGTTTTCCCCCTCTAAAATTTATTTTTCCGTCAATAACTTTAATTCCCTCGAAAGTCAAATAAGCCCATGATACGGTATCGGTATGAGGTTGCACGTTTCCATTTACAAGCACAAAATAATAGTCGTTAATATCAAAATCTTCTACTTCACTAACCGGAGATTGAAAACTTTGCAATCTAACAGATTCTTCTGTACTCATTGTTCCGTTTATATAGTAAGTATCAGTATATATACCAACACTTTTACTGTCTGCACCAATATCTATGTAATAACGTATGTGTTCAATATCATTACCATCTGTACTAAATTCAAACTCACGATAAACCACAGCGTCTGATAATAAGTCACCATTTTCTACTTTGTGTAGTGGAACTTCTGCATCGTTGTAAACAAGATATACGCTTGTTCCATTAACTATTGGTTTGTTCAATGTTTTGGTTTGCTTTGTGGTACTTGTTTTGGTGTAAGTATATGTTGTATTATATTGGTGTGTATTTTCGTTTACCAAATAGCCAGTATCAATATGGGTTTTCAACTCCAAAGGCAGACTTATATCTTTACTCATAATATCACCCACTTTATGAAGAAGGATTAATTTCTGATTTTGACAATGTAGTTACGGCATAATCGTACTCGGCTTGATTTTTAAAAGCAAAATTGTAGGTTGTCATTAGATGAGTTGCAATATTATTCGTAGGTACACCAACATGAACATTGTTTGTACTATCCTTTGTATCAGAACCATAGACTATTGGTAATATTTTACATACCGCATATCCATAAGCATTATTTGAATCTGGCGGTTTTATTTGAGAAGATATAAAGATCATACCTATGACACCTACATTATTTACGCCATTAACAAGTTGTGATGTTGAGTTAAGCAATCTGTAACCGGATTCACTTCCTAAAATATCTTTTGTTGCTTTATCTATTTTTGTGACATAAGGCTTCCAATACCAAACATCATTACCGCTACTATCTTTGGCTACACCTCCGCCAATGTCTGTTTTATATGTTACAGCTTTGGTATCAATTGTGTATTCTAATACTTCACAGCTTGCACTTATTAATTCGGGTGAGTTTGTGTATATACGGTTAGCAAAGTCTACATAATCTGTTATTAGATTTCCATTTGGGTTATAATCGTCTTTTGTTTCTTTGAGGCTTGAAGTAATTATCGCTTGTCCATTGGCAAAGAAAACATTCTGTCCGTTTCCATATTTAACCTGAATACTATTTTTCACATCAACATTAATAATCTCATCAGCGTAAGTATAAGTATCCGCCTGATTCTCTGTCATAACAACCGCATTCTGAATATAAAATCCACCCTGTTTAGGCGCAGTCCTATTATTCACGAACGCAATATATCCGTTGCTTACATTAGTCCAATAGTAAATCGTAACCTCGTCACCCTCTGCAATCTCGCACCCACTTTTATTAATTACTGTTACTTGCTTGCCGTATATGTCGACTACAACACTTATGTAATCTTCATCAAACGATACGACAGTACCTCTGACGTGTTTCAAGATTTCAGTTGATTTCATTTTTTCTTGAATCGCTTGCTCTATCAGTTTGTTTATATCCATTAACTTACCACCTCTATCAACTCGAACGGTACACCTAACATATCAGCCAACGCCTTTGCATTGCCGTCTGCTACAACACCGTGAATTTTGAAACTACTGTTTACACCTCTGAATACGCTTGGATTACATGAAGTATTATCATCATAAAAATAAGCATCCGTCAAGTCACTGTTACCGCAAAATGAGGTTGTTTCCAAATTAACACTTTTGTAGAATCTAACAGTTTTAAGACCTGTGCATGATACAAAATACGAAGTATTATTTGCCGTCTTTAAGTCAACGTTGCCTTTAAATATTACCTCTCCATTGCCTTTGGGGAAAGCACAACTTGCAAATATAGTGCCACCGTCTGCGGTTAGGTCATTAAACACAATAGGCTCACCGCTATTAAATGTGCATCCGATTAAGCATTGTGCGTATGTTAATGGATAATCAGCAGAGTCTTTATTTACTCTTAACGCAAGATTTCCAAACTCCAAAGGGCAGTTAAACACAACCTTTGAAAAGAGATTTGCGTTGCCGCTTGTGTTAATTTCATTTACCTCAAAAGTCTCGATCGGCGATTCATGAGTAACACCTTGATAACAACAGAAATATGATGGTAGGTTAAGCATTTCATCTATTGTCAGCGGTTTTTCAATTGTAATAGATTTTAATTTGGGATTATCGCATAAATAATATCCATTGCCGAGAATTGTTTCGTCTTTAAAGGATACAGACTCTAAATTATTATTATTGTCAACAAGTCTGCTTGACGGATTATCATATTTTGCCGTTAGACGCTTATTAAACGTAATACTTCTTAAATCATTACATAAATGAATAGCAATATATCCTAATAATTCTATATCGTAATCAAAGGTCAAATTTTGTAAATCGGTTATGTTATACAGCATTGAGTTAACACTCAAATTATGATTGATGAATTTCAGCGGAACTTGTGGTAATATCAATTCGTTTATTCTGCTATTGAGTAAAAAATTAATATCTATCTCTTTCATGGGCAGAGATTTTGGAAAAATCAACTTAACATAAGCATCATTATTTTGGGTAAGAGCAAGAATGTAGAAATTGATCTCCGTCATCATATTAGACAAATTCAGCAAAGACCAGTTAGATTTTGAAGTACCGTGAATATAAATAAACTTGCCAGACTTTGGTATCTCAATAGTAGGCGGGTTAACCGTTCCGGGGTTTTCTTGATTGACTTGTACAGTATATTTCTTTACTTCGTTACTCATTACGTATTCAAGAGTAGGGGAGTTAAAGCACGGTATGGTATTAACAGTAAAATCACTTAGTTTGCTTGTATCGTCTATTATAACTTTGAATTGGTAATCTTCAACATCATCGTACACTGCATACAATGTAGTATCTTCTGTCGGGCAACTATACGTCTCCTTTGACGATATGTATTTAGCAGTTGTAGACTTTGGGTTTGTGTTCCAACCGATAAACTCCTTGCCTTCTTTTTGATAAGCTTCACTTGCATTTATCGCAAAGTCAGGAGTAAATGAACTGTAAAAGCCAACCGATTGCGTGTTAGGAGTCGCACCCACTCCACCATTCAGATCATACCCGACTTTAATATCAGTCAGTTTTCCTGCGTTTATCATAGTAGAAGCAATAGCATCGTTGCTTGTATCTGTCGGCAAGAATTTAAGGTTTACCGCCGATATGCTCATTTCGCCTGCTCCCAAAGGTTGGGTAATGCTTGCAATCAAAAAATAATCTCTGTCCAAATCTAAATCCTCATCGGCAATACTTATCACATCACCTTCATTTAAATGCGGTAAGCAAGGACAGTTAAACTCGATCGACAAGTCAAACATTGTTTCTTTCATCAGATAATA
>CAYUTE010000150.1:0-4868 GCA_964447545.1 uncultured Eubacteriales bacterium | reverse complement strand
TAAGCAAGCCCGGGCGCCATATTGCCGCCTTTATCATAAAAAAATTTTTTAAAAAATTTAATTTTAGGGGTTGACATTACCGTTTTAATATGGTATAATAAGTACAACGAAAGAGATAAGAAAGGAACTGATAATTATGGCTACAACTAAAATGATTGTGTTTGATATGGACGGTACTATTGCGAACCTTTACGGAGTAAACAATTGGCTTAAAAAGCTGAGAGCTGAGTGTCCTTCTCCCTATGCGGAAGCTGCACCTATGTATGACATGGAGGAGCTGGTAGACCTGCTTAATAAATTGCGAGCTGAGAATTGGAAGATTGCAGTAACAAGCTGGTTATCAAAGAACAGCTCTGCCGCCTATAAAAAGGCTGTAAGACAGGCAAAGCTGGAATGGCTTGAACGTTACAACTTTCCTGCTGATGAAGTTCATTTGGTTGCCTATGGTACAACAAAAGCAAATTGTACACGACACAAAGCTGACTTTCAAATCCTCGTAGACGACAATAAAAAAGTAAGAGCTGGTTGGACTCTTGGTGATACTATTGATGCTAAAAAAAATATTATGATTGAACTGCGAGCGCTGCTTGAATTATAATTCAAGCGGCGTTTTCGCCCGGGCTGAAATAAAATTTGTGGTTTTTCAAAAAATAACTTGACAAATTTTATTTTTTTTGATATAATTATATCAGAAAAAGAAAGGAAATAATAATATGAACACAACTTTACTGGTCTTATTTGTTTCACTTAATGTAGCTAATGTAATTATTCAAACAATTAAATCTATTGCAACAATCAAATGTAAACCAATTGTGGCAGCTGGAGTTAATGCTATTGCTTATGGATTATATACGGTTGTTCTTGTTTACATGGTTTGTGATTTACCATTGTGGGCAAAAGTTGTTGTTGTAGGTGGCGCCAACCTTGTCGGTGTTTATCTTGTAAAATGTATTGAAGAAAAAATGCGCAAGGAAAAATTATGGAAAGTTGAAGTCACTGTTCCTACCTGCGCCGCAAAAAAGGTCGATAAAGAATTACAGGAAATTCCGCATAGTTATATTACCTTGTCAGAAAAGCACACCTTATTCAATGCTTATTGTATAACACAAGCAGAGTCTAAAAAAGTAAAAGAAATTGTCAATCAATATGGTGCAAAATACTTCGTTGCAGAATCTAAGATTCTGTAACGGAATGCCCGGGCCGCCGTGCCACCAGTGCCACCAGTGCCACCATGCCACGAAAAAAATTCTAAAAATTTTTTCAAAAAGGGGTTGACATTTTGGCGCTAATGGTGTATAATAAGTATGTAAGTTAAAGAAAGGACTAATTAAAATGACTGAAAAATTTATTGTGCTTGACACAGAAACCACTATTGACTTTGATACTCCCCTTTGTTATGACTTGGGTTTCGCTGTAATTAATAAAGCTGGAAATGTATATGACAAGAAATCTTTTGTAATTGCAGAAGTTTTTCTTAACGAAGACTTGATGGAGTCGGCATACTTCATTGATAAAGTATCTCAATATTGGAAAGATATAAAAGCAGGCAACCGAAAACTTGTTCGCTTTTCTACTGCGAGATGGCGATTAGTTGATACAATGAAAAAGTATAATGTTAAAATCGTAATAGCGCACAATGCAATCTTTGATTATCGTGCGTTGAATACTTCCCAGCGTTTTCTTGCCGACCCAAAATATAAATATTTTTTTCCTTGGGGTACTGAAATTTGGGACACTTTAAAAATGGCAAGAGAAGCGTTCAGTAAAGACGAACACTACAAAACTTTTTGCAAAAAAAATAATCTACTTACTAACACAGGAAAAACTTCTTACACCGCAGAAAATCTATATCGTTTTTTAATTAACGATGTTACTTTTGAAGAAAGCCATACAGGTTTAGAAGATGTCATGATTGAAAAAGAAATTTTTGTGGAGTGCGTACGGCGTGGCATTGAAAATGGGAAACTTCGATAAGTTTCCCAGTGCCACCAACGGAGCAGCAGGTAAAAGACTTGAAAAAAATTTTTAAAAAATCTTCAAAAGACTTGACTTTTTAATTTTAATATGATATAATAATGGTACAGTAAATGAAAGGAGTTGTTGAATATGGCAACAAGAAAATCTTTAAGAGAAGGTATTAAAGCACACTACGTGGAAGTATTAACCAAAATGTTCCATGAAGAGGAAGTGCTGAGAGTCGGCAGTAATGAAATTGCTTTTCCTGTAGTTGACAGCGAAGGCAATGAAGACTTCGTAGTCGTTACAATTAAAATTCCGACAGGGAGCAGAGATGGTGACCCTTATGATGGGTATGCAATGGCAGATGACTATAAAATGAAACTGGAAGCCAAAGCAGAAAAGGCAAAAATCGCCGCCGAAAAAAAGGCAAAAAAAATTGAAAAAGATAAAAAGGCAAGAGAGGCGAAAGCCAAAGCCAAAGCGGAGAGGGAGCAGAAATAATGCTCCCTTTTTTTATGCGTGGCCATGCTCCACGGCGTGCTCCCGCCCGGGCAACACGGGCATTTACAAACGTTCATAAACAAACCACCACATCACCACTTATCATAACTGTTCATGTACATTCCCAAGTTCACAAACGTTCATAAACCCATCCCTCATCATGTACATTTCAAGCAGCAGCGCAGCTGCATATAACGGCAAACCAGCTGCTATTTATGTCTTTGCCCGGGAGCTGCGATTTCAAGCCAGCTGCAGCCTGTCAAATTTTAACCAGCTGCAATTTTATCTCCTGTCAAAACCAGCTGCGATTTATACCCATCAGACAGCTGCGATTTTTAATTACGCGGCAGCTGCAATAGACATACAAACCACCTACGTTCTCTGTTGTGAAAATTTGACTTTTCTTAAAATTTATGTTATAATATATAAAAAACCCTTTTGCCTGGCGCATTGTCTATTATCCTCTCGGTGCAAAATGTTTACAAACGTTCGTAAACCGCGCAAATTTGATTTTCCCACAAAAATCATTTATAATATAAATAGAATAAAAAAAGAAGGTGATAAGAAATCAAATGACCAATAGACAATTTTATATAGAAATCATCAATGGCAAGCTCACTGATGAAGTAATTCAATTTGCCAAGAACCAGCTCGACAAAATGGACAAAGCAAATGAAAAGCGCCGCGCCGCATCGAAGTCAAAAACGGAAGGCGATATTGTACGTACTATTATACTAGAAAAAATTTTAGGCACGGAATTTAAAACTTCTTCAGAAATTGCACAAATTTTGTGTAATGATAGCTACGAAGTTTCTACTTATAAAGTGAGCGGAATCCTAAGGGAACTTTTGAAAGAAGGTTTGGTTTATGCCGAAGATGTGCGTATACCGAAGAAAGGGATTCAGAAGGCTTATCGTTTAGTTTAAATGTACATATACTAGTACGTAAGACAAGTCGAAAGCTGGGAACAGTCAAGTGAAATGGAGCTGCAAGCACAAAAGAGTAAAGAAAAGTACAAAAGAGTAAAGAAAAGTACAAAAAACCAGCGAAAAGTGGTCGTCTTGGTTTGGAACGTAGCCGAAACGTTTCTGATAAGTGACGATAGTTTATACGTATAAGTGTACGTAGGTTTTGCGTTGAGGTTGACTTGGCGGCTTTGGTGTTTTGATGGTTTATGCTGGCGGTGAGCTGGCGGTTTTGTTGGGTATACGTATACGTATACTTAGAAGTAGGCAAAACATGGCTTGGTATTGGCGGTCAGGACTTTTTAAGGGGTTTTATGTATACGTATACTTATAAGTAAGTTGTGCATAGACAGGTATATGTATATGTTTATGTACGTGTTTATGTAGAATAGGGCAGTTGTGCTTGAACACGTCGAGCGATGCTCACGGTTCAGTCGCAACCGCCTTTTTGGAAAGAAAAAAAGGATATACGTATACGTATACTTAGAGGTAGATGAAGATTTAATATGATATACTTCGAGGTATACGTATACGTATACTTTGAAGCAAGCTTTGTAAAGTTAAGCAAGTTAAGCTATGTATAAAATATGTATGAGTATACTCCTTGTCTTATGTTTATTGATAAGTAGAAAAAGTAAAAAGACGATACAAAATTTTGTGTAAAAATTTAAAAATTTTAGAAAATTTTAAAGTCTTTCAGAATTTTTGAAAAATTTTTTAGAAAATTTTATACCACTTTTTGGAAAATTTTAGAAAATTTCTATTTATTTAAAAAGAATTTTTGGAAAATTTTTAAAATATGTAAACGCAGAGGGCGCGAAGACCATAAAATTTTCTAAAAAAAATGAGGATACATTATGTATCCTCTTATTTTTTATCACACTCATGTAACAAACATAACTCACACCAAAATTTCACATCTTTTTCTGTAAAAAATTTTTCCAATTTTTCTCTACGTTTTTCATCATGCATCTGCATATGTAAATTAACCAACAACGCGCACCTTAATCTTTCTTCATCATCTAAGAAGTTAATATCACCTGTTAAGATATAATAAGCACCCAAGTTCTCATGTCCATAATAATGCGCTTCTTCACTAACTTCTCCATTTGCATTGCTAAAAGTTTTTGTATCTAACTTTCCAATATCATGATAAAGAACAGCTGTTGCAAGATAAAACGAATAAAAATATTCATTTCTCTTCATCTCTACAAAGAAACAGTCGCGCGCATTCTCCATGTGTTCTTTAATTGTTAAAGTATGATGCTTATTATCCTGCGGAATATCAGACTCATCAAAAATTTCCTGAATATTTTCTTTTACACAATCAGCCTCACAAACATTTATACAATCCCATCCTTCAAACTTAGAAGGAACCTGAAACTTTTTTGCTTCTTTCCATGCTCTTTGCCAATCAATTTGTTTTTTAGAAAATTGTCTCAG
>CAYUTE010000149.1:0-1829 GCA_964447545.1 uncultured Eubacteriales bacterium | reverse complement strand
CTGCTTTACAACACAACGCCCGATGTTCGCTCTCTTGCGGCGAAGCTTATGCTCATAACGGCGCTCGTAATGCCCTTGGACGCGTTTGCAAATGCAAGCTACTTTACTTTGCGCTCAGGTGGAAAAGTCATTATTACGCTCCTTTTTGACAGCGTATTTGTATGGACAATAAGCGTGCCGACGGCGTTTGTTCTGAGCCGATATACAGATATTTCAATTCTTGCACTTTTCGGCACAGTTCAAGGACTTAATTTAATAAAATGTATAATGGGCTGTGTTTTTGTTAAAAAAGGAACGTGGATAAAAAATATTATTTCTATGTGATTTTCGGTTTATTTGTTGACAATTCGATGTGTTTGTTATATAATAATTAGGCTTGCTGGTGTGGCGAAATAGGCAGACGCAAGGGACTTAAAATCCCTCGGTGGCAACACCGTACCGGTTCAAGTCCGGTCACCAGCACCATTACGAGTATTCATAACGGACTTGAGTTGTGAATACTCGTTTTTTTATGTATTTATAGCGGTACGTAACTTTCGCACTAATAGAGCAGGCTTCAAAAATTCTCAAAAATACTCAAAAAATCAATTTTCCATAATACACAAAAAGCAAGGTGTAATTTCTGTAATTTCACACCTTGCTTTTTCTTTTTTATACTCTTTTATTCCAAAATAATTTTAAACAATTCTAAACACTCAAAATTTGCAGCGAATATTATAACAAGCTTTGCCCTGAATTTTACTATGCTTTGAGTGGTATTAGTTTTATACTGACAATTTTAGATTTTTAGCTAATGAGCCGTTTTTGTAATTGACATCTTCTGTAACTTCCTTAACAATTTCGACAAATGGTGGAAGCTTAACATCTGTTGTGGCTTCCGGTAACTCAATTTCTAAAATTGCATATTCCTTGCTCATTGATTCGGGGTAAATATCCATTTCAAAGAACTGGCTCTCATAAATAAAGCAGTATCTTGTTTTGCGAATTTGGTGTAGAGAGGTATCTGCCTGATTTAATAATGAAATGTACTCTTTTTCAGTAATGATACGCTCATTTTCGGAGCGTTCTACACTTGAAATAGGTCTTTTTTCAGTATAGTAAAATGTATATCCGTTTTCATCTGTTCCACGCTGGCGAACTCTGCATTCAACACCGGCTTCATTTGACTTTAAGTAGGTTTGAATTATCTCTGCTTTAGATGAAAACTCAATTTTTTCAAGTAAGCTTGCGTCCGGCTTTTTAATAAGGTATTTTCTCTCAATTTCTGAAGGAATAGCCGGTGCGTTTACAAGCTCAAATATAGTTTCAATGACTCTTGCAACTTTATTTTTGAAATCTGTGCTATTGTCAATTACCTTTAGGTGAGGGTGCTTCAGATTAGCATTAAGAAGCTTATTATCAAGCTCAATAGCCTGCGCCGGGGTTTCTGTTCTTGCTTTATTGTTTTCTGTGGTGTAATATTTAGTACCCTTTGCAGCTGTTACCATGTGGATAATCATATCATACCTATTGCTGACATCTGCCACAGTAAGTCCGTACTCGCTAATGACCTGTTTAAATACTTCTTCAGAGCAATAAGCTAAGCAGTCTAAAATTCCTCGGTCATATAATACTACAACCTTGTTTTGGTCGTAGTATTTACTTGCAACCTCACGAATCATATTTTCTTTTGCGATTTGAAGCTTTAGTATATATCTTTCAAATTCATCTACAGACATTTTATCGCTTGGCGCAATGCCGGTAAGTATAAGCTCGGTTGCAACTTCAGACATAACAAAAACCTTCATACCAAGCTTTTCTGTAAGTGCCTCTTTAAGATTTGAAAGAGA
>CAYUTE010000148.1:0-18778 GCA_964447545.1 uncultured Eubacteriales bacterium | reverse complement strand
CACTTTTAATTGCTGCGCCGTTACTAATGTTGTTTATGCATAAAACTCATAAGTATTATTTTAAATTTTCAAAAGGTATAAGTTTGCTTGGCTATAACTATGAGTATAAGCCCAGCCAGAGCAACGATACATTCCCTTGCATTGTTTTAATAAGTAAAATGAACCGTGCCGCTCTTAAGACTTTCGATTATGCTAATAAAATAACTTCAAATGTTACAGCGTTACATATATCTGTTTCCAGCAGCGAGACAGAAAGACTTAAAAATCAGTGGAGAGATTTAAAAATAGGAGTCCCGTTAACTGTTATTTATACGCCATACCGTGATATAATAACGCCTATAGAGGAGTATATTTCGGAACGTGAGTCAAAATTGAGCGATGGTGAAATCTTAACAGTTGTTTTAACTCGTATATCCGGCAATGGTTGGAAAGATGTAATATATCATAACCAAATGACGTTTTTTATAGAACAAAAACTTAGAAAACATGAAAACGTAGCTACAAATTTAGTTCCGTATTTTTATAATAAATCTAAGCCTAATAATCTGGGAGGATTGAAGTCAAAGTGAAAAAAAATTTGGCAAAAGTATTCAGTATTTTGTTTCTGTTTGTTTTTTGTTTCTCTTCTGTAAGAGCGCAAAGCCCTACTGATAACATTCAAGATCGTGGGTGCATAAAAGTTTGCACTAATGCTGATTTTGACCCATTTGAGTATAAAGATGGCGATAAAATAATTGGCATTGATGTAGACATTGCAAGAAAAATAGCTGAATATATGGGCGCCGATATTGAGATTAATGATGTCTCGTTCGATGCTATTACACTTGAACTTGTTAACCGTAATTGCGATTTTGCAATTGCGGCGATGAGTTATAGTCAAGAAAAAGCTCAGAGCGTAGATTTTTCTGACCCCTATTATAATTCTAAACAAGCCATTGTTGTGCCGGTGAAAAGTAATATATTATCGGGCAATGATTTGCATGGTAAAGTAATAGGTGTCCCTCTGGGATTTAGCGGAGATATTTATTGTACGGAAAATTTTGAAGATTCAAAAATTGAGCGTTATAGTAAAGGCTCAGACGCTGTTTTAGATTTAATTAACGGTCGCCTCGATGCAGTTGTAATTGATGATACTCCAGCAAAAAAGCTTGTTGACCTTTCAGATGGTAAAATAAAAATGCTAGATGACTATCTTTTTGAAGAAAGTTATAGAATTGCAGTGCCAAAAGGTGAAACGGAGTTTTTAAATAAAATAAATGAAGTCCTAAAACAGTTAAAAAATGACGGAGAAATAGACAAAATAACTGCTAAATATATAAATGTAAGTAAAACAGAAAGCGTCGATTTAATAGCGCAGATTTATCATAATTTGATTTATAAAGATAGATATAAAATGATTTTAAGCGGTCTTGGCACAACTCTTGCAATAACTAGCGTAGCACTTTTTATAGGTGTTGTTATTGGACTTGCCGCAGCGCTTGCAAAGGTTAATAAGAGCAATTCTGTAATTATAAAATTTTTTAAATTTTTAGCGGAAATATATACTACTGTAATTCGTGGAACACCTGTTGTAGTCCAGCTTTTTGTAATATATTATCTTGTTTTTGCATCTTCCGGGTTGCCCAAAATAGTTGTTGCGATGATAGCTTTCGGAATAAATTCGGGTGCATACGTAGCCGAAATCATAAAAGGCGGAATATTTTCGGTTGACCACGGACAATACGAAGCAGGGCGTTCTTTGGGTTTGAGTGGTAGGACAACTATGGCCAAAATAGTTGTGCCACAGGCATTAAAAAATGTTCTGACATCACTTACAGGTGAATTTATAAATCTTATAAAAGAAACCTCAGTAGCCGGGTTTATTGGAGTTTCCGATCTTTCCAGAGCGGGCGATATAATAAGAAGTCAGACCTATGAACCCATTGTACCTTTGTTAACAGTAGCAGGTATATATCTTTTCTTGGTTGTTATTTTAACAGTTGTATTTTCAGCTGTTGAGAGGGGGTTGCGTAAGAGTGATAAGCGTTAAAAATCTTTATAAAGAATTTAAGCAAGAGGATTCTGTTTTGCATGTTTTAAACGGAATAAGTACAGAATTCAAAAAAGGCGAAAAAGTTGCTATAATTGGCCCGTCCGGTTCAGGTAAGAGTACTTTTTTAAGATGCCTAAATGCGCTGGAAACGCCATCTTCAGGAGAAATATTGTTTGAAGGTAAACAGGTTAGAGCAGATAGCAAAGAAATAGATAGTATTAGACGTGAAATAGGTATGGTTTTTCAGCATTTTAATCTTTTCCCTCATATGACCATCCTTGAAAATATAACTCTTGCCCCGATAACCCTAAAGATTTACACTCCCGAAAAAGCCAGAGAGTATGCTTATACGCTTTTAGAAAAAGTTGGTTTAAGGGATAAAGCGGATTCTTATCCGGTAAGGCTTTCGGGAGGGCAAAAGCAGAGGATAGCGATTGTCCGTTCACTAATATTAAATCCTAAAGTTATGCTTTTTGATGAGCCTACATCTGCACTTGACCCGGAGATGGTTAAAGAAGTAATTGTATTGATGGATAACATTGCGCATTCAGGAATGACGATGATTATGGTTACGCATGAGATGAACTTTGTTAAAAACACGGCAGACCGAGTGATTTTTATGGATAACGGTAAAATAGTTGCCGATAAGCCTCCGGAAAAGCTTTTTGCAGAATGTGATAATGTTAGGGTTAGTAAATTTTTGAACAAGCTTATTTAAGGAGATTTTTATGAAAATAATCAGTAAAAGTGCTGCTCAAACCGAAGAAATGGGTGAATTGCTGGCTAAGGAATTAACCGGTAAAGAGGTTGTTGCACTTTTTGGTGATTTAGGTGCAGGAAAGACTGCGTTTACACGTGGAGTGGCTAAATATTGTAAAGTTCGCAGTGGAGTTTCAAGCCCTACTTTTGCGATAGTTCATGAATATGACGGCGAAAAATTCAAAATATATCATTTTGATATGTATAGAATTAACTCGTATGAAGATTTGGAGTCAACAGGTTTTTTTGATTATCTTGATAAAGGCGTTTTAATTATAGAATGGAGCGAGAACATTGTTGACTTTCTTCCTGCCGATGCCATAAAAGTCAAAATTGAAAAAAGTAATGATGAAAATCAGCGTGTAATAAGCATAGAGGGGGTAAACTTGAGTGAAAATATTGGCAATTGATTCTTCTTCAAAAACAGCATCTGCTGCAGTGGTTCAAGATGGTAACCCAATCAGCAGTTTTTTTATAAACGCAGGATTAACTCATAGTCAAACTCTGGCGCCGATGATAGATTCAGTTTTGAAGTATGCGAATTTGTCTGCAGATGAAATTGATTGTTATGCTGTAACAGTTGGTCCGGGTTCATTTACCGGCTTAAGAATAGGGTTGGCAACAATTAAAGGATTAGCATTTGTAAATGATAAACCATGTGTAGCGGTTTCTTCATTGGAGGCTTTAGCACATAATTTTCAAGAAGAAAATGGGATTATCTGTGCTTGTATGGATGCAAGGAGGGACCAGTGTTACAATGCTATTTTTAAGTGTGAAAATGGCGTGATTTCAAGATTGACTCCTGATAGAGCAACAACTTTTGATGAGCTTGTCGAAGATTTAATAAAAATAACGAAAGAAACAAATTCTAAAGAAAAAGTAAGTTTTTTTGGCGATGGAGCAATAATATGTTACAATAATATTAATACATTTAATTTAGAAAACAAAATCAAGCTTTCTTCACCACGGTGCAGGTATATAGATGCTAGTGTTGTGGCAGACTTGGCAGCTTTAAATTATAAAGCCGGAAAAGCTAAGAGCGTCCATGAAATATGCCTTAATTATTTAAGGCTTCCGCAGGCTGAAAGATTGCTTAGAAAAAGGCTTTTAAAGGTTAACGGGGGTAGTGTATAATGGTTATAATAGGTTCAGATCACGCAGGTTATTCGTTAAAAGAAGAGATTAAAGGTTATCTTGAATCTATTGGAGAAAAGTATATAGATGAAGGTACGTACAGTACCGAGTCTTGCGATTATCCACTAATAGCGCTAAAAGTAGCAGAAAAAATGCAAAAAGTTAAATGTAATAGAGCAATTTTGATTTGCGGTTCGGGGATTGGTATTTCTATAGCTGCAAACAAGATTAGCGGCATTCGTGCATCTTTATGTTCCAGTGCTGAACTTGCAGAAATGGCTAGAAAGCACAATAATGCAAATGTGCTTTGTCTTGCGGGAAGATATATAGATAGTCATGAAGCTCAAAAAACAGTTTCTAAGTTCTTAACCACTGACTTTGAGGGGGGGAGACATCAAAGAAGAATCAGTGAGATTAAAGATATAGAAAATAAAAGAATAAAGATCAATTTGGAGGAGGGCGCTATGGAGCAAAACAAAAATGTGTTAATAATGGATCATCCTTTAATTCAGGATAAGATTAGTCTTTTAAGGAACAAAAACACAAGTTCAAAAGAGTTTAGAGAACTTGTAAGTGAAGTTACAATGTTAATGTGTTATGAATCTTTAAGAGATCTAAAGCTTAAAGAAATAGAGATTGAAACACCAATTGCAACTGCCAAAACAAAAGTTTTAGAGGAACGCCATATAGCATTTATTCCTATTTTAAGAGCAGGTTTAGGAATGGTCGATGGAGCAGTGAATCTGGTACCAACAGCTAAGGTTGGGCACATCGGACTTTATAGAGACCCAGAAACTCGTAAACCGGTAGAGTATTATTGTAAACTCCCCGTAGATGTAAGCAAACGTGATGTTATAGTTTTAGACCCAATGCTTGCCACAGGCGGAACAGTTACAGATGCTCTAACACTTGTAAAGAAACATCATCCAAATAGTATAAAATTCATGTGCCTTCTTGCTTCTGACCGAGGGATAGAAACTCTTACCAAAGCTCACCCAGATGTAAAAATCTATTGTGCAGCAAAAGATCCTATTCTTAATAGTGATGACTATATTGTACCGGGTCTTGGCGACGCAGGTGATAGAATATTCGGTACAAAATAAAATTTGTAAAGGGTTTTAGTTCATGGAGAAGTTTAAAGATGCCATTTGGCGATTTGTAAAAAAGTATCGTAAATATGCGTTATTGTTTTGCGATTTTTTAATATGGAATATTTCATTTTATGCCTCGTTTGCAATAAACCGTAATAGCCTTTCTATGGTTGACTTTGACGCTAAATTTTTAACGTACATGGGCATGGTAAATGTGTGCTTTTTGGTAGTATTTTTAGCGTTTAGGCTTTATGATAAAATTTGGAGATATGCAGACGCAGAAGATTTCTTTAATGTTGGACTAGCAACTTTTTGTGCGGTTTTACTTTTCTATTTGGTCACAATTCTTTTTGGTATGAAGATGAGTATGCGTATGAACTTCATATTTTTAGTAACGTCTTTGATTGCGATACTTATGTTTAGGGTTGTTTATCGTTTAAACAAGTTGCTTGAAAGCATATCCACAGAAGACTTTAATAACAGAAAAAGAATGCTAATTGTTGGCGGTGGAGATTCAACAGCATTGCTTTTGCGTGAAATTTCCAAACATTCAGAAGAATATTTGCCCGTTGCTATAGTTGATGACGATAGTGAAAAAATCGGCCGTAAAATGATGGGTGTTAAGGTGGCAGGTTCAGTTGACCAAATACCTGAACTTTGCGAAAAACTTAAGGTGGAAGTAATAGTTTTTGCAATAGTTTCCATTCCTACGGAACGTAGGCGCCAAATCCTTGATATATGTGCCAAAACTAATGTTGAGGTTAGAATTATACCTAACATTTATGATGCTATAACTTCAGGGATATCAATAGAATCAGCTATAAGAAAGGTTCGAGTTGAAGATTTGCTCGGACGTGAAGCAGTTGTGTTTGATAAAAGTAAATATGGCGGTTATCTTTCCGGTAAGACAATCATGGTTACAGGTGGAGGCGGGTCAATAGGCTCGGAACTTTGTAGACAGATTGCAACTCTTTCTCCAAAGAAACTTATTATTCTTGATATTTATGAAAATACAGCGTATGAGATAGAGCAAGAACTTAAAATGAAATATGGCAAAAACTTAAATTTGTCAGTAGAAATTGCAACCATATGCGATAAAAAAGAGCTTGAAGATATATTTTCCAAAGAGCAAATAAATGTTGTTTTTCATGCCGCAGCTCATAAACATGTTCCACTTATGGAAAATAATCCGGAAGAGGCAGTAAAAAATAATATTTATGGTACGTTGAACTTAATAGAGTGTGCAGATAAATATAAAATTGAAAAATTCGTTCAAATTTCTACCGATAAAGCTGTTAACCCTACAAATATTATGGGTGCAACAAAAAGAGTTTGCGAAATGCTTGTTCAAGCCAAGAATAGAAATGCCTCTAATACAGAGTTTGTGGCTGTTAGATTTGGCAATGTTTTAGGTTCTCATGGTTCTGTTATACCTCTTTTTGAAGAGCAGATTAAAAATATGGGTCCTATTACAGTTACTCACCCAGATATTATTCGTTACTTTATGACTATCCCGGAAGCGGTATCGCTTGTTATGACGGCCGGCGGACTAGCTCATGGAGGAGAAATCTTTGTTTTAGATATGGGCGATCCGGTAAAAATAAAAGATTTAGCAGAAAATCTAATAAGGCTTTCTGGTTTTACTCCCGGTGAAGATATAAAAATAGAATATACAGGTCTTAGACCGGGCGAAAAACTTTTTGAGGAACTTCTTATGGACGAAGAAGGAATTCAAAAAACTAAAAACAAGAAAATATATATAGGTCACCCTATTGAAATTAACGAAGAAGAGTTTTATAAAGATTTAGAAGAATTACGCGATATTTGTGATAATGGTACCAATAGCGACATAGAAAATATGCTTTTAAAGATTGTACCTACATTTAGGCGTTTAAAAGATTAATTTATGATAAAAATAATCCCCCTGCATTTTTACTGCAGAGGGATTTGTTTTTTGTTATTCAACGCTGATATAGGTATTTGGTTTTTCGGTTTCGGGTTTGTTTTTTGGTAATGTTATTTTTAAAATTCCGTTTTCGAATTTTGCTTTAATGTCTTGTTCAGTTACATTTTTTCCAACGTAGAAACTCCTGCTGTAATGTCCGCTGCTGCGTTCTTTGCGTACGTAGGTTTTGCCCGACTCTTTGCTTTCTGTGGACTTATCGCTAGAGCTTGATGCGCTAATTGTAAGATTTCCTTCTTGGAGTTTGATTTTTATATTATCTTTTTTAATACCCGGCAAATCCATAATAAGTTCGTAGTTGCCGTCTTTTTCTATTATGTCAGTACTCATAATGTTGTTGAATTTTGGTGAGAAGTCTAGAGCTTTAGATAGATGATCGAACAAATCCTCTGAACCGAAATCATCGAGCCAATTATTTGAATGAAATGGAACCATATACATAAATATCAGACCTCCTAAAAATTTTTGGTAAGTTTTTACTTATCGAGATGTAGTATAGCACTGCTTTTTAATAGCGTCAACACGCTTGTGAAAATAAGAGTGTGCTTTGCGCCGCCCGATTAGATTGATAATTTAACATAAAAGTGGTAATATAACATGGTACTGATTTATAGTTTGCACAAAAAATTAGATTTTAATCATTAGGAGATTTTAATATGTTGTATTGGTATTATGGTGATCCAAGTTATATGTTGTTTATGCTTGTATCAATTCTAGTAACCTTATACGCTCAGATAAAAGTAAAAAGTGTATTTAGTAAGTATTCTTCTGTTAGTTCACAAAGAGGTATGGCAGGGCGTGACGTAGCAGCCGAGGTTCTTAATTATAATAATGTTTCAGGAGTTAGCGTGAATCAAACGAGTGGGTATTTGTCGGACTATTATGATTCTCGGACAAAAAGCGTTTACCTTTCAGATGAAGTTTACTCAAAATCTAGTATCGCAGCGGTTAGCGTTGCGGCTCATGAATGCGGTCACGCAACCCAAGATTCAAATGATTATAAACCTCTTAGAATTAGACAGTTTTTGGTCCCAATCACAAATATAAGTTCAAGACTTTCTATGCCGCTAGTTTTTATAGGACTTTTGCTCCCTACAAGATATCAGTTTATGGTAGATTTGGGCATAATTTTATTTTCTGTTGCAGTACTTTTTCAACTTATAACCTTGCCTGTTGAATTTGATGCAAGCCGTAGGGCGTTAAAATCATTGGAGGCGTCAGGAATTCTTGCGCCGGAAGAAGTAGCAGGGGCAAAAAAGGTCCTTTCTGCAGCTGCACTTACCTATTTGGCGGCAACATTTATTGCTTTGTTATCTTTATTACGTTTAATTTTCTTGTCTCGTTCACGCCGTGACTAGTAAAAATATTATTTTAAAAAGCTCCTGTTAATTAGGAGCTTTTTGTTGTGCTTTTTAGTTTGTTATGTTTATAAGGTGTGCAACACTTGGTATAGTTTCTCCTTGCTGCGATGAGGTAGGGGACATAAGCGCTCCCGTGGCCAAAAATAGGATATTGTCTAGTTCACGATTTCGCATTTTATTCAAAATATATGAGCAAAGTATAGATGCCGAGCATCCACAACCGGATCCTCCGGCGTGTACATCTTGTTCTTCTTTAAAATAAATCATAAGACCGCAGTCATTGTAATTTCCTTTATCAATATTAAATCCGTCTTTAGATGTGAGTTCTCTAAATAAATCTGATCCTACTTCTCCTAAATCTCCGGTAAAAATCATGTCGTAGTCTTCCGGCTTTGTGTTTGTATCATTAAAAAACGTAGATATAGTTTTAGCCGCTGCCGGCGCCATAGCCGCACCCATATTGTTTACATCTTTTATGCCCATGTCGGTTATTATTCCTACCGTTGCTTGCTTTATTTTTGGATTATTTTCACTTTTGCCTACAATTGCCGCACCGGCACCGGTTACAGTCCATTGAGCGGTTGGAGTGCGTTGTCCGCCGTAGTTTAGCGGAAATCTGAATTGCCTTTCTGATGAGCAAAAATGCGATGATGTTACTGCTATGGACTTTTCGGCTATACCTGCTTCAACGCTTACTGCAGCCAAGAACAATGTTTGAGCCATTGTTGAACAGGCACCAAATTGACCTAAAAATGGTATATTAAGCCCTCTTAAACCGAACGATGATGACATACACTGATTAAGTAAATCTCCTGCGAATATATAATCAATATTGCTAGCTTTCGTTTTGATTTTATCCAGAGCCGTGTTTACAGCTTCAGCTTGAAGTCTACTTTCAGCTTTTTCCCAAGAAGATTCTTTCATTGTGGTGTCTTTAAACACCTTGTCAAAGTATTGCCCAAGTGGCCCCTCAGACTCCTTTTTTCCGCATACCCCTGCAGATGATAATATGGACGGACTGTTTTGCATCTCTATTGTATATTTACCAATTCGCTTTCCCATAGAAATCACCTCAAAAAAATACTATAAATAAAACATATGTTTTACTTATAGTATTTGAAGTATTCTATATAATTATTAAATTAGTTTTATTTTTTATTTTCGTCATTATGAATGTTATAAGCTTTAAAAATTTGATTTTTTACAATTTCTAAAGCCGGATTTGGATTTTTTATGGACGGCGTTATTTTTTCTGTTTGACCGACGTTCTCTCCTGTTATAGACGGTAGGGGAGGAATATTTACATTATCATTATCATTATCATTCAATAAAAGGTCATTCTCAATGCTAAACTTATCATTCTGCATAATAATCACCTATGCTTATTAAAATATTTATGTTTATTCTAGCAATATATAATATAATAAACAAATAAAATTATCTAGGTGTACTTTTTGCATTTTTTGTTAAAAATCACCAATTTATTTTGTCGATTTAGATGTTTGAAATAACTTCCACTGAGCAAGCGACTGTTGCACCGACCATAGGATTGTTTCCCATACCGATGAATCCCATCATGTCGACGTGCGCAGGCACAGATGACGAACCCGCAAATTGCGCATCACCATGCATTCTGCCCATAGAATCTGTCAGTCCGTATGAAGCAGGGCCGGCTCCCATATTATCAGGGTGCAAAGTTCTGCCGGTTCCGCCACCAGATGCTACTGAAAAATATTCTTTGTTGTTTTCGTATGCCCATTTTTTATATGTTCCGGCTACTATATGTTGAAATCTTGTTGGATTGGTAGAGTTACCGGTTATGGATATATCAACGTTTTCGTGTTTTAAAACAGCCAATCCTTCAAGTGGCTCGTTTGCTCCGTAGCATCTTATTTGTGAGCGTTCGCCTTGTGAGAACTTTTTTTCTTGGACTATATTTAATTTATCATTTTCAAAATCGTATTCAGTTTTTATATATGTAAAGCCGTTTATGCGAGAAATTATGTATGCGGCATCTTTTCCAAGACCATTTAAAATTACTTTTAAAGGAGATTTTCTTGCTTTGTTTGCAGATTTTACTATTCCTATAGCGCCTTCTGCCGCTGCAAAAGATTCGTGTCCTGCTATAAATGCGAAGCAGTGAGTATTTTCACTTAAAAGTTTGGCTGCAAGATTTCCGTGTCCAACACCAACTTTTCTGCGGTCGGCAACAGAGCCGGGAATGCAGAATGCTTGTAACCCTTGACCTATTATTTGAGCTGCTTTACAAGCATCTTTTGCCTTTCTTTTTATTGCCGCAGCGCAACCAAGAGTATACGCCCAAACAGCGTTTTCAAACGCTATTGGCTGAATAGCTTTTACAATTTTTTCGGGATAAACATTATTACTTTGACAAATATTTTTTGCTTCAGATAAATCTGTAATAGATTCTTGTTTTAAAAACTCATTTATTTTTTCTATTCTTCGGGATTTCCCTTCAAAATTTATATCGTTCATTAATTTTAACTCCTTTTGGCAAAATTATTCTTTTCTTGGGTCTACAAACTTAACGCCTTCATCAAATCTTCCGTATACTCCAACACTTGAGTCCCACGCATCGTCTTTGTTCATGCCGTTTTTGATTTTTTCTATTAATACACCCGGATTAATATATTTATATCCGATTATTTCTTCATTTTCATCTAACGCTAAAGATATGATGTATCCTTCTACGGCTTGTAGATATCTCACTCCGGTTTTGCCACTGCTAAAAATAGTGCCTACTTGTGAGCATTTACCTTTGCCAAGGTCTTCCAGTGAAGCGCCTATAGGTAGTCCGCCTTTTGAAAATGCTGTTTGGGAGCGTCCGTAAACAAGTTGTAAGAAAATTTGTTTCATGGCATCATTTATAGCATCACATACTAGGTCTGTGTTTAAACACTCAAGAAGAGTTTTGCCGGGCAAGATTTCCCCAGCCATTGCTGCGGAGTGTGTCATGCCGGAGCAGCCTATGGTTTCTACCAGTGCCTCTTGTACTATTCCGTCTTTAATATTTAATGTTAATTTGCAGGCGCCTTGTTGAGGAGCGCATTTTCCCACTCCATGAGATAGCCCCGAGATATCTTTAATATCCAGAGTTTTTGTCCATTCGCCTTCCTGCGGAATGGGAGATGGTCCGTGATGCGGGCAGGAATTAATTTTGCACATATTATTTAATTGAGTTGAGTAGTTCAATTTTTTATCCTCCATTTAGTTTTTATTTTTTTACTATGTCCTTTGCTAAGTTATATATTTTTTCGCAAGAATCAGTTATAGCTATTCTTTTTAAATTTTTTGTGTATTCTTTGGCTACTTTATGGTCGTCTTTAAGAATTTTTTCAATTTCAAATTCGATTTTTTCGGCAGATAAATCTTTTTCTTCAATTATGCTTGCTGCGTTTTCTCTAACCAGCGCCATAGCGTTGTAGTATTGATGGTTTTCAGCGACGTTGGGGGAGGGGATTAATATTGACGGCTTTGCACAAGTTTGAATTTCGCTTAAAGTTGTAGCTCCTGCACGGCAAATTATGATGTCTGCCGCTGCCATACATTCGTCCATATTGTTTATGTATTCTTTTATTATGTAATGATTATCATTTAAATCTATACCATTTTCTTTAAGTTGCTGTTCAAAGTAGTGACCTTTTTTGCCAAATCCGTGAATAAAAAATAAATCTTTGTTTTTATTTTTAGATATAAATTTTGCCATAACTTGATTTATAGCTTTTGCGCCAAGACTTCCGCCAAAAGATAAAATAACAGTTGAATTTTCGGGAATATTTAGATTTTTTTTGGCTGTGGATTTATCGCAAAGTGATATTTTTTGACGTACAGGTGTTCCGGTTATCATTATGTTTGTTAATTCTTTTGGTAAATGTTTTTTTGCTTCCTCGTTTATAACTAAAACTTTAGTGGCTTTTTTTGCAAGCAATTTTGTTGTAACACCCGGAAATGAATTTGAATCGTGTATTATAAATGGTATGTTAAGTTTTCCGGCTGCTCTTAAAAACGGCCCGCTAACGTATCCGCCTGTGCCGATGCAAATGTCGGGCTTAAAGTCTTTTAAAATTTTCTTTGACTCATAAGTTGATGTAATTATATTTTTTAAAGTGATTAAATTTTTTTTGATTCCGGCAAAATTAAGTTTTCTTGAAAAACCCGAAACAGTTATACCTTTAAAATCTATATTTTCTTGTGGAACAAGTTTAGATTCCATTCCATTTTTTCCGCCAACGTAAAGTATTTTGGAACTTGAATCTTGTTTTTTAAAATAATCAGCTAAAGCCAATGCCGGATTTATGTGTCCGGCGGTTCCGCCACCAACAAATATTATTTTCAATCTAAAAATCCTCCTAAGCGTGCTAAAGTTTGTTAATAACTAACTCTTTTCTATTCTCGATGACCTTGAAATAGATAATATTATACCCATCTGAGCAAGAAGCATAAGTAGTGATGTTCCTCCGTAACTAAAAAACGGTAAACTTATGCCGGTATTTGGAATTGTGTTTGTAACTACCGCTATATTAAGAACAACTTGCAATCCAACTTGAGCGGTTAGTCCTATTCCTAGTAGAGAACCAAACTTATCTTTTGCTCTGATAGATATAATCATTCCACGCCAAACTAGTAATGCAAACAGTAGTAATATTATTACTGCACCAATAAATCCAAGTTCTTCGCAGACTACTGAGAATATAAAGTCGTTTTGTGGTTCAGGTATATATAAATATTTTTGGCGTGAGTTGCCCAATCCAAGCCCCCATAATCCTCCGGAACCTATGGCGTAAAGCCCCTGGCGTGTTTGCCATGTGTCTACTCCTGCACCGGGTGCAAAGGGATTTAACCAACCCGAGATTCTGTTATTTGCATAAGTTAATTTATCGGTAAATAAAACAAGATATAATAGTGCTGAGGCTATGGCGCCAAGAACCATTCCGAACCATTTAAGCTTTATTCCTCCAATAAACAGCATTCCTGCGGCAAGCAAAACAACTATTACAGAGCAGGAAATATGCGGTTCAAGTGCAAGAAGAATTATTGTTGGCGCAAGTATGATTAAATATGGTAAGATTCCGTATTTAAAAGTGCCCATTCTATGGAAATTAAGATTTATGAAGTGCGCAAAAGATACTATTATTGCAAACTTTGTTATTTCTGATGCCTGAAAGCTAAATGAACCTAATTGAATCCATCTATGAACGCCGTTTATAGGAGGCATCGCTAAAACTGCAAGGAGCAACAAAAACGACATTCCTAATAATGGTATCGCCCACTTGTGAAAATGATTATAATCAACTTTTGAAACTGCGAACATTGAAATAATTCCAAATATTGCAAAAATCAGTTGATTCCTTATAAAGTGGAAGCTGTCACCACCGTGCAGATAGTATGCGTTCGGATAACTTGCCGAAAACATTGTAACTAGGCCTATTACTAAAATTGTAAGTACTAAAAACAAAAAAGGGATATCCATTTCTGATTTTGTAGAAAATAGTTTATGAAAGAAGTTAAATTTGATTTTTTTGTGTGTTTTAGGTTTAGTTGTATTGCGTGACTCTTTTGTTTCTTGACGTATGCCATATTTTTTGCGCTTTTCGTGTTTTCTTATTCTTTTAGGTTTAATCAAATTTACCACAACCTCCTTTTTGTTTTTATTGAAATAATATCATTTGATTTAAATATTTATAACCAAACCTACCGAGATTATTCCTAACACTATTGTTGCTATACTGAAGACCATACAGATTTTTTCTTCACTCCATCCGCACATTTCAAAGTGATGATGAATAGGGCTCATTTTGAACAGACGTTTTCCGTGTGTGATTTTAAAATATAAAACTTGCAATATAACCGAAAACATTTCAAGTATATAAACAAAAGAAAGTATAATGAGCGGTACGTGCAATCCGGAACCGATTCCTATAGCACAAATAATTCCGCCTAGGAACAATGAGCCTGTATCTCCCATAAATACTTTTGCCGGATGAAGGTTCCAAAATAAAAATCCAAGGCAACCTCCGGTAAGTGCTGCGGCTTCAATGCTTAGTCCAAACATACCCATTACATTGGTTATAATCATATAGAAAAGTCCTATAAACAATGCAATAGATGCGCTCAACCCATCAACACCATCTGTTAAGTTGGCGGCATTTACTATTCCTACAATTATTACTGCAAAGATAATCCAGTAAAGGAATCCAAAATCATATACTCCCAAAAACGGAATATTTACGATCGTTAAAGTTTCGTTATCAAAGTAGTTGTTTACCATTTGCAGAATTCCAAAATAGATGCACACAAAGCTAAACTGTAAAATTAATTTTTGTTTTGGTGTCAGCCCCTGGTTTTGTTTGTGGCTAACTTTAATATAATCATCAATAAGACCTGTAATACCGTATGCAATAGCCATTGCAAGACCGCCAAAAATTTTTGCCATCATAAGTGGCGTTTCATATGATTTGCCTTTGCCTAGATGTAAAATATAGTAGTAAGCCGGAACGCAAATAACGGTTGCTAATGTTATTCCTATTATAAACATTGCTCCGCCCATGGTGGGGGTTCCTTGTTTTGATTTATGCCAAGAGGGACCTATTTCTAATATTGTTTGACCATATTTTATTTTGTGTAAGAAAGGAATCATAAACTTTCCTAACACCAGTGTTACTAAAAATGAGATTATAACCGAAAATGATACTGAAACACCATATGCGTTTATCATTTTAATTACCTCCGTTGTTTTGTGTTTAATCTGATTTTTTATTAATCGACACGATCCTGACCAATAAAGTTTACTGAAATTGTTGTGCCGGGTGGGACTTCGCAATTCGGTTGTATGCTTTGTGCTGATGCAACTAGTGATGTATCGGTTGAATTTGCACCTGTTATTTTTATGTTCAGATTCCTTGATAGCACAGCTTTTGTGGCTTCAAATACTGATAGCCCTGTTAATTTTGGTACTTTTATTTTGGTTTCTTGGCCTTCTTTATCTGTGTAGAGTACTATAGTGCCGCCCTGAGAAAGTTGTTCTGAGGCTTTTGGAATTTGTGCTATAACTGTTTCGCCGCTTCCGATTACTGTTGGGTGAAGAGATTCATTTATTGCTTGCGATTTAGCTTCAGAAACGCTTTTGCCTACTAAGTTTGGAACATGAACATCTAATTTTTCCATTTCTTCTTCTGTGTAAACTTTTTCAATACCCATATATGGTAGGATATCCTGCATAGCTTTAGAAAATACTGGTGCAGCAACTGCAGAACCATAGTAAAAATCGCCTTTTGGGGTATCTAAAAATACTAGCATGGCTATTTTTGGATTATCTGCCGGTGCGAATCCGCAGAATGAAGATATATAATCTTTTTGCCCCGGTGTGCTTAAACCTATTTTTTCTGAAGTTCCTGTTTTACCTGCAACCCTATATCCTGGCACGTATGCGTTTTTAGCGGAACCGTGAGTTGCATTTTCAAGCATCATGGCGGTAACTCTTTTTGCGGTTTCTTCAGATATTGCCCTTCTTTTCACAACAGGTTCTATGGTTTTTACTATGTTACCATCACTATCAAGAATTTCTTTTACAACGTGTGGTTGTACGATTTTGCCGCCGTTTGCAATTGCAGAAGCAGCTGTTACCATTTGCAGAGGGGTTATACCAAAGTTTTGACCCATAGAAGCAACCGCTAAGTCTGTAAGCGACATTTTGCCATCGGCGTTAAAGAATAAGTCACTTGATTCTCCGGGTAAATCTATCCCTGTTTTACTGTGGAGTCCAAAAGCTTTATAGTATTTAAAGAAGTTTTCTGTTCCTACTCTTTGACCGACTGTTATAAAAGCAGGGTTGCACGAATGACAAAGTGCCTCAATAAATTTTTGAGTTCCGTGTCCACCACGTTTATGGCATCTTATTGCTTGTGCGCCTTCGCATGGTACTATTGAACCGGTGCATGTAAATGGTGATTGTTCATTAACAACATCTAGTTCCATTCCCATTGAAGCCGTTACCATTTTAAAAACAGAACCCGGATAATATGTATCACTTACTGCTTTGTTTCTCCACTGACGGCTAAGTGCTTCATTTCTTTCTTTGGATTTTTCTTCTTCTGGTAATGAATTTATTCTTTCTTCTTCAGCAGGGTCTGCTATTTTAAAAGGTTCGTTAGGGTCAAAGTCGCCTTTTATAGCCATTCCTAATATTTCACCCGTGTTTACGTCCATAGCTATTGCGGCGCCACGATTTTGAACCTTATGTATTTTAACCGCTTCTTCAAGATTTTTCTCCATAAATTTTTGTATGGTGGCATCTATTGATAATTTTAAATTGTAGCCTTTTTTTGCCGAAATCATTTGTTCGTGAGAGAACGGCATTTCTGTTCCTATTGCGTTTTTTGCGGTTAATATTCTTCCCGGTTCGCCTTTCAGAGTTTTGTCATAATAGGCTTCCACGCCTGCCAACCCTTGCCCATCTGTACCTGTGAAGCCCAGTAATGGAGCGGCGAATTTCCCACATGGATAATATCTTTTGTAGTCTTCTATAAGTCTTATTCCGCTTGTTATTTTGTTTTTATTTTTAAATTCTAGGATTTTGTCCTTTGTTTCGCTTTCCACTTTCTTTTTGACTACTGTATAGCAAGATTTCTTTTTTGAAAGCTCTAAAAGTTTGTTTTTGTCTATATCAAGAATTTCAGAAAGACCGCTGCATATTATTTCTCTTTTTTCGTCAGAGGTAATGTATGAAGGCTCTAGAACTACGTTCCAAACAGTTGCGCTTTGCGCTAGAGGCTTCATGTTTCTGTCGTATATTGTTCCACGAGGAGCGCTTAGTTTGGTATCGGCCAATTGTTGTTCCGATGCCATTTTGCTCAGAAATCCCCCTTGAAAAAACTGTAGTGAAATAAGTCTTAGTGCCAATGCAGTAAACCCAAAAAGCACCAGTATTGCTAAAACAACTAGAGATCTTCTGCGCATTCTTATGGTTGTTCCCTTAGACAATTTTATATACACCCCATGTTTTCTATACTCGTTTTTATTTCTGAACCTTAAAATTTGTTTTCTATATTGTAATACTTATTTGCGTGTTAAACAAGTTATTACATTTTATTTATTTGCATAATTTAAACATTGTTATATTATAATACATTTGGAAGTGAATTTGTTTTAAATATTTTGTTTTTTTATTTTAAAAATTAAGTTTGTTTGGTCGTGTGTAAGCGGTGACTGATTTTGCTAGATAATAAATAAAATTAGTGGAATATTAATATGTTTTAAAAGTCAAACAAACCATTGACATAACCTTGCTTTTGGTGTTAAAATAGAAACGTTGCTAAAAATATAAGGCAGCCATTATATTTATTAGGAGGTGTGATATGCCTACAGTAAATCAGTTAGTTCGTAAGGGTAGAAGAGTTGGTGTAAAAAAAGCAAAAGCTCCTGCACTCTTAAAAGGTTGGAACTCCAAAAAGAGAGAAGCAATTGACCAGAATTCACCTCAAAAAAGAGGAGTATGTACAGCTGTTAAGACTGCTACACCAAAGAAACCTAACTCAGCACTTCGTAAGATAGCCAGGGTTAGACTTTCAAATGGATTTGAAGTAACTTCTTATATCCCGGGAATCGGACATAACTTACAAGAACATAGTGTTGTTCTTATCCGTGGCGGACGTGTTAAGGACTTGCCTGGTGTACGTTACCATATAGTAAGGGGTGCACTTGACGCGCAAGGAGTATCAGGTCGTATGCAAGCTCGTTCAAAATACGGCGCAAAACGTCCAAAGAGCAACAAGAAGTAAGCATAAGTTGATTGGTCAAAAAATGAAATTATACAGCTTTGCATTCAGCGCAATGCAGAAGTGTTTTTAATAAATTACACCTCTGTATTGGCAGGCGGAAGCTAAATAACTTTCGAGTACCTAAGATATCATTTTTGTGAAGGAGGGAAGACACGTGCCAAGAAGAGGTAATATTCCTAAACGTGATGTTTTACAAGATCCGCTTTATAATTCTAAACTCGTGACTCGTCTTATCAATAATATTATGGTTGATGGAAAAAGAGGGGTTGCACAAAAAATAGTTTATAGAGCGTTTGATATTGTTCGTGAAAAAACAGGTAGAGAACCATTAGAGGTTTTCGAAAAGGCTATGGAAAACATAATGCCAAGTCTTGAAATAAAAGCAAGAAGAGTCGGTGGTGCAACTTACCAAGTGCCTATCGAAGTTAGAGCCGACAGACGTCAAACATTAGGTTTGCGTTGGCTTACATTATACTCAAGACAGCGTTCAGAAAGAACAATGGTTGAAAGATTAGCCGGAGAAATAATTGATGCTCTTAACGAAACAGGAGCAGCAGTTAAAAAACGTGAGGACACTCACAAAATGGCAGAAGCCAATAAAGCATTTGCACATTTCCGTTGGTAAAGGAGATAAAATATGC
>CAYUTE010000147.1:0-34068 GCA_964447545.1 uncultured Eubacteriales bacterium | reverse complement strand
GCTATTTTTCATTTCAATCAATTTTTTGCAAAGCGATTCTTGTTCTTTTAAAACTTCTTCAAGGCACGAATCATCAATAGACGGCGCAAATTTATCTCTGTCTAAAGCCGGCTCCATAGAAAGTCGTTTAAAACCAAGATTATAAAGATGTAATACATCTTTTCCAAAATTTAAATTGTCTTTAGTATAGGTTCCGCGTACGTAGTAGTTTTTGTCTCCTCTTTTAGAAACCAGCTTTTGGAATTTTGAAACAATCGCATCATAGGAGCCAACTCCTGCACGAGTTACTCTGTATTTGTCATTAACTTCTTTTCTTCCATCAATAGAAAGAACTATATCAAACATTTCATCATTTAAAAAATCTATTTTTTCGTCATCTAAAAGCAATCCGTTGGTGGTTATGGTAAATCTAAAGTTTTTGTTATGTTCTTTTTCTTTGCTTCTGGCATACTTTACTGTTTTTTTAACAACATCAAAATTCATTAGCGGTTCGCCACCAAAGAAATCCATTTCTATGTTGTGTATTCCTTTAGATTGCTCTATAACAAAATCTATGGCTTTTTTTGCGGTTTCGAGCGGCATAAGTTCACGTTTGCAACCAAAGTCTCCTTTTGAAGCAAAACAGTATTTACACGCCAGATTGCAGTCATGAGCAACGTTAAGACAGATAGCTTTAATAGGTGAATCCAAATTTTCTTCGGTTGCATATTCTCCGTAGTTGTTTTCTGAGAATAATTTCCCGCTGTTTTTTAGTTTAACGAGTTCGCCATACGCTTCTCTTATGCTGTTTTCGCTGTATTTTTCATTTAATTTTTTAACTATGTAATCTTCTGTGTAGTCAAAAAACAATCCATCAAGATGGTCTAAAATATCGTAAGAGATATCATCAACTATGTGTATTGCCCCACTGTTTGTATCCAGGACAAAATTGGTGTTATTAAATTTATATTTGTGTATCATAAGCATTTGTATTTCAACGCTAGGTTTTACTTTTGTTGAAATATAAGTGCCTCCTTTATTTTTAATGTTTAACAAATAAAATATTATCTTTCGGTGGATACCAAAAGATAATATAAGTTTACAAAACTATATTTTATTTTTGCAACCTTATTTTTCGCATTTTTGGTTCATTACAGTGTTGTCAACTTTAGAAGCTGTTTGGCAAGAAGCTTGGCATTCTCCACAGCCTGCACCAGATGCGCTTTTCTTTAAATCTACTGTATTAACAGTTTTTATGTGTTTCATAAAAAATTCCTCCGCATACATAATTAAAGTTCTATCAAATATAGTACCACATATTTAATTTTTTTTAAATACTTTCTTTTATGAATATACAAGCAATCAAAAATATATATTTATAAAGATGTACAAAGATGTACGTAAAAGAATAATTAATAAGAATATTTAAAATATTCAAATAAAATAGCTAAGGATGGTTTTATGAATTGGCATTCACTTGAAATTAACGAAATTTTACATAAACTTCATACAAATAAAGATTCTGGTATTAGTAGTACTGAAGCGAAAAAGAGGGCTTTGAAATACGGAGAAAATGTAATAATAGAAACAAAACCAAAAAGTTTTTTAAATAAACTTCTTTCGCAATTTTCGGATTTTATGGTAATTGCGCTTATAGTAGCGGCGATTATATCGGCGTTTGTGGCTGTTATAAGCAAAGATTCAGATTACGTTGATTCTGTTTTGATTATATCAATTGTAGTGATAAATGCTTTTATAGGAGTTTTTCAAGAGAACAAGGCTGAAAAAGAAATAGCATCGTTAAAAGAACTTTCCACACCGCTTTGTAAAGTTGTTCGTGATGGATTAAAAAAGAGAATTGCATCTAAATGCGTAGTGCCCGGAGATATAATTTGTCCTGACACAGGCGACTTGATTTGTGCAGATGCGAGATTAATAGATTCTGCTAATTTAGCGGTAGAAGAGTCGGCAATGACGGGCGAAAGTTTTTCTGTTGAAAAATCGCATAATTTGGCTCTTGATAGCAAAACAGCTGCTACCGAACGAGGAAATATGATTTTTGCGGGTAGCGTAGTAACGCGTGGACACGCTAGAGCAGTTGTAACAGCAACCGGAATGAATACAGAAATAGGTAAGATAGCTTCTATGATAAATTGTGAAAAATCCAGTCAAACACCGCTTCAAAAGCGACTTTCGTCTACCGGAAAGCTCCTTGGTATATGTATTATGATTGTTAGTCTGGCGGTTTTTTTGTTGGGAGTTATCCAAAATGTTAATATCATGGAAATGCTTATGATTTCCATAAGTCTTGCTGTTGCCGCCATACCCGAAGGTCTTCCGGCAGTTGTTACCATAGTGTTGGCTAGCGGCGTAAGAAAAATGGCTAAGCACAATGCCATTGTAAGAAAACTTCCGGCAATTGAGGCTTTGGGTCACGCCGGAATAATTTGTTGCGATAAAACAGGAACTCTTACTGTAAATAAAATGAAAGTTTTTTGTGTTCGGACGGCAGAAGGTGAAGCTAATTCAAATGATGTTTTAAAAGACATTTTTAAATTAACTACGCTTTGCAATAATTCTACTTTTTCAAAAATAGGCGGTAAGATTGTTCCGCAAGGTGAACCCACTGAAAATGCGTTGCTTGTTGAGGCTTCTAACCTTGGGATTTTCAAAAAAGATTTAAACAAAAAATTTAAAAGGACTTTTGAAATCCCTTTTGATTCTAAAAGAAAGCTCATGACAGTTGTTTGTAAAAACGGTAAAGGAAGTTCTAATATTGTAACAAAAGGCGCACCCGATGTTTTGTTAAACAGGTGTAAATATTATCTTGATTCTGACAGCAAAGTTAAAGATTTATCGAGTAATGTAAGATTAAAAATTCTTCAAAAGCTTTCCGCTATGACATCCGATGCTTTAAGAGTTATAGCTGTGGCTTATAAAAATTGTTCAAGAGATGATATTGATTATTCTGATTTAGAGAAAAAATTAATTTTTGTAGGATTAATAGGTCTTATTGACCCTCCCAGAAAAGAAGTTGTTGCGGCTGTAAAAAGATGCAAAGATGCAGGTGTAAGACCCGTCATTATAACAGGCGACCACGCAAACACGGCTTTAGAGATTGCTAAAAAAGTGGGTATTGCGTCTGATAAAGATTTTGCAGTTACAGGCGATAAGATAAGTAATATGAGTTCTAAAGAACTTGCACAAACGGCTAAATCCTGTTCAGTTTTCGCAAGAGTTTCGCCTGAGCATAAAGTTAAAATTGTAAAGGCGTTCCAGTTAAATGGAGAAGTTGTTGTAATGATAGGGGACGGCGTTAATGATGCACCGGCCCTAAAAGCGGCAGATATTGGTTGTGCAATGGGTAAATCCGGTACCGATGCCGCAAAAAATGCTTCTGATATCATACTTGCCGACGATAATTTTTCAACAATTGTAGAAGCGGTCAAGCAGGGTAGGGGAATATACCAAAATATTAAAAAGACTATTCATTTCTTGCTTTCAACGAATATAAGTGAGGTTATGGCTGTATTGTTTGGTTTTCTTATTAAAGTGCCACCGCCGCTTTTAGCCATACATTTGCTATGGATAAATTTGGTAACAGATGCCTTTCCTGCACTTGCTCTTGGTGTTGACCCAATAGAAAAAAATATAATGAAGAATCCGCCGGAGAGTTCTAAAAATAGCTTTTTCTCCGGTGGACTTGGATATAACATAGTAGTTGAAGGAATGTTTATCGCAGCTGTTGGATTGCTTTCATATAGTATAGGTAGAGCGTTTTTTGACTTAGACCCACTTGCTCCGATAGTTGGTAGGACTATGGCTTTTTTAACTCTTGGAATAAGCCAGATAATACACACTTTTAATGTGCGTAGTAAAAAATCGTTAAAGTTTTCAAAAATTACAGATAATATGCAGCTTGTTTATGCTGTTTTTACGTGTATATTTTTACAATTAATAGTAGTAACTGTTCCTGTTTTAAATTCGTTTTTCAAAACCGTGCCACTTGGGCTTGCTCAGTGGATAATTGTGCTTGTGCTTTCCGCAACTCCGGTTGTTGTGTCTGAGATAGAAAAAAGATTTTTTATAAAGCATTAAATTTGCGATTTTTTGATTTTATATTTATAATATGTTTTAATGACTTATATTGTTTTTAGAGAGGATTTTAAATATTTTTAAATTTAGTGCTGATATTATGTTGGCATCGCAGGATGCCCTAAAAATGTGCGAAAATGCATTTAAAAAAATAAATAGTATTGTTGAATATAATCAGTGTAAGGTTCTTAAAGCTTTTATAGACTCCGGTGTAAGCGAGAGCCATTTTGGCTCTACTACTGGTTACGGTTACGATGATAGAGGTCGTGACAAATTAGATGAAGTTTTTTCTAGAATCTTTAACGTTGAAGATGCTCTTGTGAGAGCTAACTTTGTAAACGGGACTCACGCTTTAACCACGGCTTTGTTCGGGATTTTAAGACCCGGTGATAAAATGCTTAGCGTAACAGGTAAACTTTATGACACCATAATGGGGGTAATAGATTCAGAAAAAAGCGATATTGGTTCTCTTAAAGATTTCAACATCAAGTTTGATTTTGTTGATTACGCCGAAGATGAAAATGAATACTATTCGCAAATAGAAAAAAAGCTTTTAAGCGATAGTTTTAAAATGGTATATATTCAGCGTTCTAGAGGATATAGTTTGCGTAAATCTCTTTCGGTTAAAGATATAGAAAATATAATAAAAGTTGTTAAAAAGTTTAGTCCAAATTCAGTTATAGTAGTTGATAATTGCTATGGAGAATTTACTGAAACTGTGGAGCCGGGAGAAGTTGGAGCGGATTTAATTGTAGGCTCACTTATTAAAAATCCGGGCGGAGGAATAGCTCCAACCGGAGGCTATATTGCAGGCAAAAAAGAGTTTGTAAAATCTTGTGCATATCGCTTGACAGTGCCGGGTATGGGCAAAGAAGTGGGTGCAACGTTGGGAGTTAATAGACAGCTTTTTATGGGAATATATAACGCGCCTCACGTTGTTGGAGAAGCGTTAAAAACAGCGATTTATGCTGCTGCTTTGTTTGAAAGACTGGGGTTTGAAGTTTACCCTAAATATTCTGAAGAACGTCATGATATAGTACAATCGATTGTATTGCGCTCAGGCGAAGCACTTGTAAAATTCTGCGAGGGGATTCAAGCGGGATCCCCGGTTGATTCGTTTGTTTTACCTCGCCCGTGGGACATGCCCGGATATGAAGACCAAGTGGTTATGGCAGCCGGAACGTTTATTTCAGGCTCTTCAATAGAGCTTTCTGCAGATGGCCCCATGAGGGAACCATACCCGGTTTGGGTGCAGGGGGGAACTAATTTTTATGCGGCTAAAATAGGAATACTTTCCGCTGCGGAAAAAATTATACATAGTGGTACTAATTAACACATAATTAATCATACACATATTTAAGAAAACTTAATTATTTTAGAGGTATGTGTATGGTAAGTTCAGAGAACAAAAATTTAAATCTTATTCCGCATAATATCAATTTGGATTGCAGGAAAAATCTGGTGGTTACGGCCGTTAAAGAAATAGACAGTTTTGACGATCATACCGTTGTTGCGTGTACATCTATGGGTAAGCTTGTAGTTACAGGCAATAGTTTAAATATTAAAAAATTAAATTTAGAAACCGGAGAGCTTGATGTTACCGGCAAAATTTCTTCTTTAAGCTATGTAGATGGCGTTGCTAATAAAAGCTCGGGTTTATTTAAAAAAATATTTAAAAGGTAGGTTAAAATTGAATGGAAGCGGTTTGTGAAAACCAGTTTTTGGTATTTTTATTTTCGTGCCTTCTTGGTGCTGGGCTGGGAGCTCTATATGATGTTTTTCGCGTTATAAGAATTTTGATAAATCCGCGTAATATTGCTGTGTTTTTTCAAGATATAATTTACTTTTTAGCAAGTGGATTTATAACGTTTGTTTTTGTTTTAATGTTTAATTCGGGCGAATCACGTTTTTACATAGTTATAGGCGAATGCACGGGTTGGATTATATATCATGTAACGCTTGGAGAATTTGTATATAAGAACACAAGAAATATAATAAAATTTATAAATCGGAAAATAAAACCGGAAGTCCAATAAGCCACAATAGTCAAATTACACAAAAAATGTTTAAAAAACCGTCTTTTTGCATAAACTTTCAAATTGGTTCAAAAAAGTATTGAAATTTCACTTTAAAATGTTCAATAATAGTACTATGATGCCAGTTTATTATGTTTTATTGCGGTGAGGACTTTATTTAGTTATGAGATTAAATTTCAAAAAATTTTTTAAGAAGAACTTTTTAAAGTTGATAATTTTAGGCGTTATTATTTACGTTTTATCTCTCTTTATTTGCCAGTGTATGGAAATAAAAAGTAAAGAGGATGAGCTTAATAACGTAAATAATCAGGTATCAGCTCAAAAGGGGAAGAATCAAGAAATAAAAAATCAAATTGAAAATGATGAACATTTACAAAATAATTCTGACCCTCAAGATCCAAAAAATTCGGGTACAATTGTTTTTGAAAATGTTACTGAATAAAAAATTACTTAATTAAAATTAGGAGGAATTTTATTTATATGTTACCAGAGGTTGGCGCTTCAAATGTTAATGCTTCAATTCCGGAGGTTTGTGAGGCCGATATTTTGAAAGTTAATGAAATAGTTGAAGGTACGGTCAAGGGGATAACCGCATTTGGAGCATTTGTAGAAGTTGCGCCAAATAGAATCGGACTTGTGCATATTTCTGAGATATCATATGACTTTGTTAAAAATGTTTCAGATTATTTAAAAGAAGGCCAAAAAGTAAATGTAAAAATTCTTGGCATAGGCGAGAATAAGAAAATGGAACTTTCTTTAAAACAGGCCGGTTCACGTCCTAACCCTAAAAATAATGTGGCGGGAGGTGCTCGCTCTGATTTAAAATACTCAAAAAGTAAATCTTCTGAATCTGTAGATAAGTTTGAGGATATGATGGCAAGATTTAAAAAAATGAGCGAAGACAAGCTTTCTGACGCAAACAGATATGCAGAAAACCGTAGGGGTAAATCAGGGCATTAAAAATATTAATTAAAATTTTTAAAAGCTAAAACTTTTATTACACATACTAGTTTTAGCTTTTTTTATGAGTTTAATATGGTTTTTGATTTTAAAATTAGTATTGTAAATAACCGTATTTTATTATAGAATAATACTTTAAGGAAAATGTTGTTTATGGGGGCAGTTATGGAACTAAAATTTACCAAAATGCATGGGTGTGGGAATGATTATGTTTATATAAATTGTTTTGAAAACGAAATTTCAGACCCTAATAGCCTTAGTGTTAAGCTTTCGGACAGAAGATATAGTATTGGCGGGGACGGAATAATTTTAATAGGGCCTTCCGACGTTGCCGATGCCAAAATGAGGATTTTTAACAAAGATGGTAGCGAGGGCAAAATGTGCGGCAACGGAATACGGTGCGTTGCTAAATATTTGTTGGATTATGGCATTGTAAAGAAGAAATCCGGCATAAAGATAGAAACACTTAGCGGAATAAAAACCGTTGATATTATTGAAAACTCAGATAATGAAGCTGTTGTTAAAGTGGATATGGGTAAGGCCGGTTTGCGTGCTGAAAATATACCTATGATTTTTCCAAAAGAAAAAGTTGTTAGTGAGCCAATAACTTTAAATGGAGAAACTTATAATATAACATGTGTTTCTATGGGCAATCCACACTGCATTATTTTTTGCGATGAGGTCTGTAGTGCAAGAGTTAAAGATGTAGGTTCAAAGCTTTCGGTTAATAATATATTCCCTGAGGGCGTTAATGTTGAATTCTGCAATGTTATTGACGAATCTAATATTGCAATGAGAGTTTGGGAAAGAGGCAGCGGAGAAACACTTGCATGTGGTAGTGGTTCGTGTGCATCTGTAGTGGCCGCAGTAGAGAATGGATTTTGCCAAAAGAATACTGATGTAACAGTTCATTTGCGTGGAGGAAAGCTAGTTGTAAATTACTCTGACGAGGGAGTGTTTTTAACAGGAAATGCAGTAAATGTTTTTGAAGGAGAAATTGAACTATGACTAAGTATATTTTTGTAACAGGCGGTGTAGTATCGGGGCTAGGTAAAGGAATAACTGCAGCGTCGCTCGGTAGACTTTTAAAGTCTAGAGGTCTAAAAATAATGTCCCAAAAACTTGACCCATATATAAACGTTGACCCGGGTACAATGAGCCCGTATCAACACGGAGAGGTTTTTGTAACTGAAGACGGTGCTGAAACCGACCTAGATTTAGGGCACTATGAAAGATTTATAGATGAAAATTTAAATAAATATTCCAATCTTACCACAGGAAAGGTTTATTGGAATGTATTGTCTAAAGAACGCCGTGGAGAATATCTTGGCGAAACTATACAGGTAATTCCTCATATAACTAATGAGATTAAAAAGTTTATCTATTCAGTTGGCGAGCAATCAAATGCCGATGTTGTAATTACGGAAATAGGCGGAACAACCGGAGATATAGAAAGTCAACCGTTTTTAGAGGCTATCAGACAAGTATCGGTAGAGGTTGGTAAAGAGAATTTTATCTTTATACATGTAACACTAATTCCGTATATTGGCAGTTCGGGTGAATATAAATCTAAACCAACACAGCATTCAGTTAAAGAATTGCGTTCGCTTGGAATTAATCCGGATATCATAGTTGCCAGATGTGACACCCCAATTGATGACGATATTCGTGAAAAAATTTCTCTTTTCTGTAATGTAAAAACGGATTGCGTTATTAATAATATAAATGTTTCATCACTCTACGAAGCCCCAATAATGCTTGAAAAGAGCAATTTTTCAGACATAGTTTGCCGTGAGCTTAATTTAGACTGTCCGCCTTGTGATTTAACGCAGTGGAATAAAATGTTAGAAAAAATTGATAATAAAAACAAAAAAGCAAAAATTGCATTAGTAGGTAAGTATGTTAAATTGCACGATGCTTATTTGTCAGTTGCAGAGGCTCTAAGGCACGCAGGGATGGAAACAGGCACAGAAGTAGAAATAAAGTGGATAGATAGTGAGCTTATAACAAGCTATACCGCCAAAGAACTTCTTGGTGATTGTGATGGAATTTTAGTCCCGGGAGGATTTGGAAGTCGTGGAGTTGACGGCAAAATTCAAGCTGTTAAATATGCGAGAGAAAATGATATCCCATATTTAGGCATATGCCTTGGAATGCAGGTTGCAGTTATGGAATTTGCTAAATATGTGCTTGGTTTGATTGATGCAAGCAGTGAAGAATTTGACCCAGACGGCGAGCATCTTGTAATACACCTTATGGACGACCAAAAAGAAAAGGTTAGCAAGGGTGGTACTATGAGGCTTGGTGCATATCCGTGCAGAATTAAAGAGGGTTCAATGCTTTATAAAGCTTATGGTAAAACTGATATTTCGGAACGTCATCGTCATAGATATGAATTTAATAATGACTATCGTGAAGAATTTGAAAAACACGGAATGAAAATTACAGGTGTTTCTCCAAATGGTGTTTTGGTTGAAACGGTTGAAATTCCTTCTAATAAATTCTTTGTAGGAGTTCAGTATCACCCTGAATTCAAGAGCCGCCCTAACCGCGCTCATCCGATTTTTAGAGAATTTGTAAAAGCTGCAGGTAAAGATAAATAAATTTGACGTTTAAGAGGTTTTTGTTCAATATGGTTGAGTTGAATTCTAATTTTGAAAATTTAAAAAAGAACTATCTTTTTGTAGATATAGCAAGAAAAGTTGAAGAATACCAAAAAGCTAATCCTAAAGCAGAAGTAATTAAATTGGGCATAGGCGATGTAACGCTTCCGCTTTGCCCTGTGGTTATAGATGCGATGCATCAAGCGGTTAATGAGTTGTCAGACTCAAAAACATTTAAAGGCTATGGCCCAAGTGAGGGATATGATTTTTTACGTGAAGCCATTTGTAAAAATTATCTAAGATTTGGTGTTAAGATTAGTCCTGACGAAGTTTTTGTTTCAGATGGTGCTAAAGGTGATTCAGCCAATATTTCAGAGATTTTTTCAAGCAACGGTGAAGTCTTGATTTTTGACCCTTCATATCCTGTATATGTTGATTCTTCTATAATTGCGGATAGAAAAATCCATTATATGTCTGCAAATAAAGAAAATGGATTTTTACCTATGCCGGATTATAGTTTAAATCCTTCGTTGATTTATCTTTGTTCACCCAATAATCCAACTGGTGCGGCTTATAATTATGCTCAGCTTAAACAGTGGGTTGACTATGCTACCGAAAAGAAAGCAATAATAATTTTTGATGCTGCATATGAGGCTTTTATAGAAGATAAAGATATTCCGCATAGTATATTTGAAGTTGATGGTGCTAAAAAATGTTCTATAGAGATATGTTCGTTTTCTAAAGGTGCCGGATTTACCGGAATGCGTTGCGGTTACGTTGTTATATCATCTGAACTTAAAGTTAATGGGAAAAAAGCTATTGACCTTTGGGCAAGACGCCAATCTTGCAAGTTTAATGGAGCCGGCTATGTATCGCAAAAAGGTGCTTTTGCAGCATTAAGTGAAGAGGGCATTGCTCAAACTACTCAGAGTGTGCATTATTATAAGTCTAATGCTAGAATTTTGTGTGATGCATTAGAAAAATTGGGTATATGGTATGTTGGTGGAAAAAATTCACCATATTTATGGCTTAAATGTCCTAATAATATGAAGTCTTGGGAATTTTTCGATTATCTTTTGGAAAACGCTAATATTATAGGTACTCCCGGCGTAGGGTTTGGAGCTTGCGGAGAAGGATATTTTAGGCTTTCTTCTTTTGGCGACAGAGATAATATTAAGCAAGCTGCAGAAAGATTAAAATCGCTTAAATTTTAATGAATAATAGAAAATAAAAATCAGGAGGAATTAAAATGGCATTTGATAAAAATAAAGCACTTGAAACTGCACTTGGTCAAATCGAAAAACAATTCGGCAAAGGTGCCGTTATGAAGCTAGGCAAAAACGAAGCAATGCATGTTGATGCAATTCCTACAGGTTCTTTATCTCTTGATATAGCTCTTGGAATCGGAGGTCTTCCACGTGGAAGAATTATAGAAATTTATGGTCCTGAATCTTCCGGTAAAACCACTTTGGCACTTTCTTGTATTGCACAAGGTCAAAAAAGTGGCGGAAACGCTGCGTTTATAGACGTTGAACATGCGTTAGACCCTGTTTACGCCGCAAACTTGGGTGTGGATATTGATTCGCTATTGGTTTCTCAACCTGATACAGGTGAGCAAGCATTAGAAATTACTGAATCTTTGGTTCGCTCCGGTGCTATAGATGTTATAGTTGTAGACTCCGTAGCAGCACTTGTGCCAAAAGCAGAGATAGAAGGCGAAATGGGCGATTCACATGTTGGTTTGCAGGCACGTCTTATGTCGCAGGCGTTGAGAAAATTAGCCGGTGCAATTTCAAAATCCAATTGCGTTGCAATATTTATTAATCAGCTCCGTGAAAAAGTAGGAATAATGTTCGGAAATCCTGAGGTCACACCAGGCGGTCGTGCTCTTAAATTCTACTCATCTGTCAGAATTGATATCCGTAAAATAGAAACTTTAAAAGCAAACGGCGAAATGATAGGTTCAAGAACTCGCGCAAAGGTTGTTAAAAATAAAATCGCACCACCTTTCCGTACAGCAGAGTTTGATGTAATGTACGGTCAAGGGATTTCTCATGAAGGCGAGATACTCGATTTAGCTGTTGACCTTGACATAATTCAAAAGAGCGGTTCTTGGTTTGCTTGTGGAGATAAAAAACTTGCTCAAGGAAGAGATAAAACTAAGGAATATCTAAGAGATAATCCTGATTTTGCAAATAAAATAGAAGCTAAAGTTCGTGAAAGCGCAGAAAAGATTTATGCTCGTCCGTCTGTTTCTCATAACGTAAAAGCAGAAACGGCATCATTAAAAGAAACTGAAGAAGATATTTCTGAAGAATAATAGAAAGAATATAGTTTTATGATAGTAACAAACGTGAAACAAGGGCGGAAAAAAAATGTAGTTATTTATGCGGACAATAAATATTTGACCAGTATACCACTTGACGTTTTTGTTAAATCACGAATTAAAATAGGCAACTATATTGACGAAGAAATTTTAGCAGAGATTTTATCAGATGCCGATAAGCATAAAGCTAAAGAAAAAGCTTTAAATTTGATTTCTTATAGATCGCATTCAAAGAAAGAGCTGAAAGATAAAATTAAAGCTAAGCTTGGAGAAGATTCAGCTCATTATGCTACCGAAAAAATGGAAGAGCTTGGTCTTATAGATGATGAAAAATTCGCAAAAGATTATGCTTGTATGTTAAAAACACAGAAATTATATTCAAAAAAACTTATTAAGTTTAAACTCTTGCAAAAAGGGATAAGCGAAAATATAGTACAAAGCACTATTGATGGAATGGATTTTGATGAAGAAGACTATATTTATAAAATAATAGAGAAAAGATATCATAATAAAATTCCGGACAAAAAAACGTATAATAGAGCTTTTGGTTATTTGCAGAGAATGGGATATAGTTTTAGTGATATCAATCATGTGCTTAAAGAATTTTGGCAATATGATTAAACTTTAAAAACATTTATTGATAGGGGGGTACAGTATTGAATATAGCAAACAAACTAACTGTTTTTAGGATACTTTTAGTTCCTGTTGTAGTTGCTTTTTTAGCGTTAGAAAACTTGCCATACAGATTTCTTGCAGCTTTTGCTATATTCATATTGGCTTCTTATACTGATCATTTAGATGGCAAGATAGCAAGAAAGTCCGGATTGATAACAGATTTTGGCAAAATAATGGACCCGCTGGCGGATAAAATTTTAATATCTTGCATTATGATATATCTGTCCTATTTGAGAATGATACCGGTTTTAGCGGTTGTTATAATTATAGCAAGAGAATTTATAGTAACTTCTATAAGATTTATAGTAATTAGAAATAGCGACATTGTTATTCCGGCAAATATTTGGGGAAAGCTAAAAACAGTAAGTCAAATTATAACTATTAGTTTTTCACTTGGATTAAGCGCTTATTTTGAGGTCTTTGGATATTGTTCAGTACTTAATGATTTTATTGTACCAACCAGATGCATCTTAGCTTGGGTTTCAGCACTACTTTCTGCTGTTTCAGGAATAATATACATATATGCCAGCCGTGAATATATTGAAATAAAGTAAAACTAGAATGGCAGGAGGAATTCATATGAAACTTTATAACACTATGACAAGAAAAAAAGATGAATTTGTCCCACTCGTGAAGGGTGAGGCGAAAATATACGCATGCGGACCAACAGTTTATAATTTCATACATATTGGCAACGCTCGTCCTATATGCGTTTTTGATGTTTTAAGAAGATTTCTTGAATATAGTGGTTATAAAGTTACATATGTTCAAAACTTTACTGACGTAGACGATAAGATTATTCAAAAAGCAAACGAAGAAAATAGTGATTTTCTGGCTGTTTCTCGTAAATATATAGAGCAGTATAAGAAAGATGCCAAAGGACTAAATATTCGCGAAGCTGATTTTCACCCAAAAGCTACGGAAAATATCTCCGAAATAATATCAATAATCGAAACTTTAATAAAAAAAGGTTATGCATATGCGCTTGATAACGGAGATGTTTACTTTAAAACTCGTGAGTTTAAACATTATGGAAAACTTTCACACCAAACGTTAGATGATTTGCATTCGGGTGCAAGAGTCCGGATAGATAATGCTAAGCGTGATCCGCTAGATTTTGCGCTTTGGAAATCGGCAAAACCCGGCGAACCATTTTGGGAAAGTCCGTGGGGGAAAGGTCGACCGGGTTGGCATATTGAGTGTTCGGCTATGGCAAGAAAGTATCTAGGCGGGACAATAGATATACATTGCGGTGGGCAAGACTTGATTTTCCCACATCACGAAAATGAGATAGCTCAGAGCGAATGCTGTAATGGTGTGCCTTTTGCTAGATATTGGATTCATAATGGATATATAAATATTAATAGTCAAAAAATGTCTAAATCGCTCGGGAACTTTTTCACAGTGCGTGAAATAGCGGAAAAATATGGGTATGAACCCATAAGATATTTGATGATATCTTCACACTATAGAAGTCCAATAAATTTTAGTGATGAAATTTTAAATGGTTGTAAATCTGCGCTTGAGCGTTTGTATACATTCAAAAGCAACTTGGAATTTGCTATAGATAAATCGTCTGATGATGGCGTTTCGATTGATGTTGATATAGAAAAATATAGAGATAAATTCACAGAAGTAATGAACGACGATTTAAATACAGCAGATGCTATTGCCGTTATTTTTGAACTTGTAAAAGATGTAAATTTAAAGATTTCAAACTCCAATTATTCTAAAAAGAGTTTAGAAAATGTTTTGAGTTTGTTCAGAGAACTAACCGGAATTCTTGGCATTATAGAAGATAAGCCATCAGAAAGTAAGGTTGGTAGCGAAATAGAAGATTTAATAAAAAAACGTGAAGAGGCTCGTAAAGAAAAAAATTGGAAATTAGCCGATGAAATACGTGATGAGCTAAAATCTAAGAATGTTGTTATAGAAGATACTCCTCAGGGGATAAAAATTACTTTTGCTAAATAAGGCGGTGAGAAGGGCAGGGAATAATGGTAGTCCTGTTCATAAAATATGGCCCCATCGATTATAAAACTTGAAAAAATAAATGTGTCCTTTGGCGATGAAGTTATACTTAAAAACTTTAGTCTTAACATAAGAAAAGGTGAATTTATTACTATTCTGGGCCCGTCGGGCTGCGGAAAGACTACTACGCTGCGTATTATTGCTGGATTTTTATCTCCGGATAGCGGTAATTTGTTTTTTAATAATAAACGCATAAATAATGTTCCGGCGCATAAAAGATCTGTAAATACAATTTTCCAGAAGTATGCCCTTTTTCCACATCTGAACGTATATGAAAACGTGGCGTTTGGGCTTAGAATACAGAAAAAAAGTGAAGAAGAGATAAGACAAAAAGTTGAAGAAATGCTCAAAATGGTAAATTTGAGTGCGTACATAAATAGAAATATAAATTCACTTTCCGGCGGTCAACAGCAGAGAGTAGCCATTGCTAGAGCTTTGGCGAATAATCCTAAAGTTTTGCTTTTGGACGAGCCTCTTGGCGCACTAGATTTAAAACTTAGAAAAGACATGCAGGCTGAACTAAAAAATATTCATCAAGAAACCGGAATAACATTTGTTTTGGTAACCCATGACCAAGAAGAAGCACTATCTATGTCGGATAGAGTAGTTGTTATGGATAAGGGTAGAATTCAGCAAATTGGTACTCCTGAAGATATATATAACGAGCCAAAGAACGCTTTTGTTGCGGACTTTATTGGAGAAAGTAACATCATAGAGGGTACTATGATTGAAGACTATAAAGTAAGATTTTGTGGTAAGAATTTTGAATGTCTTGATAAAGGATTTGGCAAAATGGCGCCAATTGACGTTGTTATAAGACCGGAGGATATTAAAGTTACATCTCCGGAAAAAGGTGATATTTCCGGAATAGTTACCTCAGCCACTTTTAAAGGAGTACATAACGAGATAATAGTTGACGTTGACGATTTTAAATGGATGATACAAACAACGCAATCTCACCAGCAAGGGGACGAGATAGGAATGATATTAAATCCTGATGATATGCATATAATGCGTAAGTCCGTATATTCGTCAGAAGTCGGAGATTATAGTGCTTTCAGTGATGAATTTTACGAGGAGCAACATCCACAATTCGGTGAGACTTCAAAAGATTAGCAATTTATTTTTATATTTTAAATTAAGGAGGGTAAACATTTGAAAACGAAACTTACGCTCATACCATATATTGCGTGGATGGTAATTTTTGCAGTTGTACCATTAGTTTTAGCATCGGTGTTTGCCTTCACTAGTCCGGAAGGTTCGTTTACGCTTGATAATTTAGTATATACAGGAAAATATTCGTTTGTTTTTTTACGCTCGATATTTTTCGGTATTGTTTCTACGTTTTTGTGTCTTCTTTTAGGATATCCAATGGCGTATTGCATTTCAAAAATAAATTTTAAATATCAGTCAGTGTTTATAATGCTTTTAATGATACCAATGTGGACCAGTTTTTTACTGCGGACTTACGCTTGGATGACAATTTTAGAGTACAACGGACTTTTAAATAGATTTTTGAGTTTTTGTGGATTTGAAAAACTTAATATGATAAACACTTCCGGAGCTGTAATTTTTGGTATGGTATATAACTTTTTGCCATATATGATTTTACCTATATATACTGTAATTTCGAAAATGGATAAAAAATTAGTTGAAGCAGCTCAAGATTTAGGCGCAAGTCGTTTTACAGTTTTTAGAAAGATTATTTTTCCACTCAGCATCCCCGGAATAATTTCAGGTGTTACAATGGTTTTTGTACCATCGGTAAGCACTTTTATTGTTTCAAAGATGCTTGGAGGCGGCTCCATACTCATGATTGGCGATTTAATAGAAATGCAGTTTTTGGGTAATAGTTATAGCCCACATATCGGGTCTGCGATATCGCTTGTTTTGATGACTATAATAATTATTTGTATGGGAATAATGAACCGTTTAGATAGTAGCTATGAGAAAGAAAGTATGTTGGTTTAAAGGAGGTCAAAAATTTGAAAATAATAAATAAAATTTATATTTCGCTTATATTCATATTTTTGTATGCTCCTATTTTTGTACTAATGGTCTTTTCTTTTAGCAATTCCAAAAGTCGTGTTATTTGGTCCGGATTTACTCTTAAGTGGTATCAGAAATTATTTGCGAATCAAGAAATATTATCTGCTTTTTATAATACTATTTTGGTTGCTTGCGTGGCTGCACTTTTAGCCACTGTTTTAGGTACACTAGCAGCTGTTGGAATGATGAAAATTCGTAAATGGCAACGTAAAGTCATAATTAATATAAATAATTTGCCAATGGTTAATCCGGAGATAGTTACCGGCGTTTCATTTATGCTTTTGTTCGTTTTTGTTTATAATAATTTTGGCTTTTTAAAACCCGGACTTTTAACTCTTATAATATCTCATACAACATTTTGTTTACCATATGTTATGCTTTCGGTAATGCCAAAGCTTAGACAAATGGATCCAAATATATACGAGGCGGCTCAGGATTTAGGGTGTAGTCCGTGGTATGGTTTTTATAAGGTTGTTTTGCCACAAATAATGCCCGGTGTTATAACAGGGCTTATAATGTCGTTTACAATGTCTATAGATGATTTTGTAATAAGTTATTTTGCCGGCGGAGTAGTTCAAACTTTGCCTATAGCTGTTTTTTCCATGACCAGAAAAATAGTTAGTCCGGAGATAAATGCACTTTCTAGCGTTATGTTTTTTGCGGTTTTCGCTTTATTAATAATTATAAACTTAAGACGTGCAAAAGATAAACAAACTGAAAGGCCATAAAAGCTTATTTTGCGGAGGTTTGTGTATTGAAGAACAAATATTGGAGCTTTATTTTTATTATATTTGTGTTTTTCATTGCCTTTAGTGCTATAAATGCTAAGGCTGATTCTCCATCTATAAATGTTTATAGTTGGGGAGAATTCATAGCCAAAGGAGAGGACGGAACCATAGATGTTAATAAAGAATTTACTCGTGAAACAGGAATAAAAGTAAATTATAAAACCTTCCAGAATAACGAAGAACTTTTTGCTAAAATCATAGGCGGCGGCGCCGATTATGACGTTATAATACCGTCTGATTATATGGTGTCTAAACTTATAAATAACAATATGCTTTATAAAATAAATTTCAAAAATATTCCTAATTATAAATATATACGTAACGATTTTAAAAATCTAAATTTTGACTCTAAAAATGAATACTCTGTGCCATACATGTGGGGATTGATTGGTATATTTTATAATAAGAAGTATGTAACAGAGTCTGAGGAAAATATAACATGGGATATACTTTGGAACGAGAAATATAAAAATAAGATTTTAATGTTCGACAATGCCCGTGATGCTTTTGCGATATCGTTGATTAGACTTGGATATCCTGTTAATACTGTTGACACTAAACATTGGCGAAGAGCTGCTGATGAGCTGATAAATCAAAAGCCACTCGTACAAGCATATGTTATGGACCAGATATTTGATAAAATAGGGAACGGTGAAGCTGTTCTGGCTCCTTATTATGCAGGCGATGCCGCAAATATAGTTAAGAATAATCCGGATATAGGGTTTGTAATCCCAAAGCAAGGCACTAATATGTTTGTGGATTCTATGTGTATACCTAAAAGCTCAAAAAATAAAGAGCTTGCAGAAAAATATATAGACTTTATGTGTAGAACAGATATTGCACTTTCAAATGTAAAGCAAATAGGTTATTCAACACCTCATATAGAAGCATATAATCTTTTGAGTGATGATGTAAAGAATAATAAGATTTTTTATCCTGATGATAAAGTTATGAAAAAATCTCAGGTATTTGTAAATCTTCCTGAAAATATAAATAAGCTTATGGACGAGCTTTGGATAGAAGTAAAAGCTGGTGGAGCGCTTGGGGAGTCATGGATGTTAATTGCAATATTGCTTTTATTTGTTATAATGTATATGGGCGTAGTTCTGCGTAAAAGAATTAACGCTAAGCGATGATATAAAATTAATTGCAAATAATAAATGTGCTGGTGATTAGATTTGATTTCAATAGCCATAGATGGTCCATCTGGGTCCGGCAAGAGTACGGTTTCTAAGATTATTGCTAAAAAATTGAAGTTCCTTAGTGTAGACACTGGGGCGCTTTATAGAGCCGTAGCTTATTTTGTTTTAAAGAATAAAATAGATTTTTCTAATGAAGAAGATGTTAAGCAATCAATTAAAAATTTGAATTTAGATATAAAAAACAAAAGTGGTTCTCAGCACGTACTCATAGATGGTGAAGATGTTACGTCTAAACTTCGCAATAAAGAGGTTACAAAAGTTGCATCTAAAATTGCGGCATTCCCTTGTGTGCGTGAGTATTTGTTAGAATTCCAACGTGATATATCCAAATCTAATAACGTTGTAATGGATGGCAGAGATATCGGCACGGTTGTTTTGCCGGATGCCGAAATAAAAATTTTTCTTACAGCCTCTCCAAAAGTTAGGGCCAGAAGGCGTTTAAACCAACTTTTATCAAAAAATCCCGGCGTTAAATTTAATTATGGTGAAATACTAAAATCTATTAATAAACGTGATTACGAAGACTCACATCGTAAAATCGCACCGCTAAAAAGGGCAAAGGACTCAATCCTTTTTGATAGTTCTCGATATAGTTTGTGGGTAACGGCGAAGAAATTGCTGAGTATTATTAAGGAGCGTGTGGGCGATTTATGAACAAAAAGTTTTATAAATTAGTATTAACAATATTTAAACCGATTTTTTTAATGCTGTATCCAATGGAAGTGCGCGGAGCCGAAAATATAAATAATATTGATAGCGGATACATAATTTGTTGTAATCATCTTTTTTGCCTAGACCCGGTTTTTCTGATGATTTCTAATAATACTCCAATACATTTTATGGCTAAAAGCGAGCTTTTTAAAAACAGGTTTTTAAACTGGTTTTTAACAAAGATGGGTGCATTCGGAGTTAAAAGAGGAAAAGGTGATAAAACAGCAATAACAAAATCTGAAAGCATCTTAAAGAGTAACGAAGTTTTAGGAATATTTATTGAAGGAACAAGGTCTAAAACAGGAGAGTTTTTAAGACCAAAATCCGGTGCTGCACTTATCGCAAACGATGTAGGTTCACCGGTGTTGCCTGTTTGTATTACCGGAACGCATAAAAGTGGTAAAATAAAAATTTTTCATAAAACGATAGTAAGCTATGGTAAGATGATCCCTATAGAGGACATTAAAGTTGACGGTTTTAATAGACTAGAGTTAAAAAAAGCTACAGGGACTATAATGAGTAGTATAATGGATTTAAGAGGCAATAAAGGATGAAATAATATGAAAATTGAGATTGCAAAAACCTCAGGGTTTTGCTTTGGAGTTGGTAAAGCCGTTAAGACCGTAGATGAGCTTTTAAAAAAAGGTGAAAAAGTTTGTACTTTAGGTCAAATAATTCATAATCCCCATGTTGTTGAAGATTTTAAAAATAGGGGAGTTAAAGTTGTAAATTCGGTTGCAGATGTGCCGCCTGATTTTACAGTTGTTTTACGCTCTCACGGCTGTACAAAGCAAGATATGGAATATATAACTTCTAATAAAATCAGACACGTTGATGCAACGTGCCCTTTTGTTAAGAAGATACATAAGATAGTTGAAGAAAATAGTGATAAAAAAATATTATTTGCCGCCGGTAATAGTGGTCACCCCGAGATGATTGGAATTTTGAGTTATTTTAGTGGCAAAAAATATGTTTTTAAAAATGAAGATGAGCTAAAAGAAATAATAAATAAAACTAAAATTTCGCCGGATGAAAAAGTTTTTGCGGTATCTCAAACAACATTTAATAGTAAAGAATGGTTAAAATGTACAGAATTAATGAAAAAAATATTTACAAACATAAGTGTATATGATACTATATGCAACACAACCAATTTAAGGCAATTAGAGGCGGAAAATCTATCAAAGTCGTCCGATCTTATGATTGTCGTAGGCGGAAAAAACAGTTCTAATACTTTAAAATTGTATGAGATTTGCAGAAAAAATGCACCAACCATATTCATTGAAGCGGTTGATGAATTGCCTAAAAATATATCGAAAGAATATTCAAAAATTGGTATAGTGGCTGGCGCATCGACGCCTAAAGAAATAGTTGAACAGATTAAAAAACGCTTGGAAGAGGTAGTTGATTAGAATCTTAAATATTCAAATCTAAAATAAACAGTATTATAAGGTGCCCATAGATTTAATTTTTAAAAGTTTGGTTAGCGTGTTAAACATTGCAAAGGGTTTTAAAAATAACTTTGGAGGACTGGCTGATGAAAAACATTCAAAAATTAAGTTATGAAATATTGAAAAATATAGTTGGCGGATTTGAAATTCAAGGTGAATACTGGGCTAAGGAAGCCACGTCTGTATTGCCCGGAAATATGGGCGCAGATGTTGGTGTTTCCGAGGGCGCAAACGACGGCTTGGATACTGTAGATACTAATAGTTAATTATTTTATTATATAAATTTTTTGTTGTGGAGGGCATAGAGGAATCCCTCCATTTTTTGTTACTCTTACCATTTCTTCAATTGACCCACCGTTTTCTATCTGAATTCGTGGTTCTATTGTATAAACGCCGTTTTCTCTTAAAAAGAGAGACGAACGTTTATATCCTTTTGGAGAAATACTTGTTCCCGGACTGTGCGCTATTTCTCCTATTGGGTGTCCTGTTGCATGATTATAGTTTGGATATCCCGCATTTAAAATATGGTCACGAACTATTTTATCAATATCGTACCCTTTTGAGGACGGCTTAGCATTTTCTATTCCAAGTTTTATTGCTTCAGTTAAAGTTTCGAAGACTTTTTGAACTTCTTGAGGCGGATTTTTCTCGCCTCTTTTTAAAACATAACCCATTCGTTGTAAATCGCTTGAATATTTTCTGCCGTCTGCAAGAGTTATTTTAACTCCAAAGTCAAAATAGACTGTATTTCCGGGTTTTAAAACTTTGTTTGATGGAGCAGAATGTCCACCGCATTTTAAGTTCTCTCCAACCAAAACAATAGGGCAGGTCTGTTTTTCCCATGAGTATTCTTCTTTTACAATCTTATATTTTTGAAAGTATTTAGGCTTAAATCTAAAAATATTGTGTACAGTATTTGCAATGTCAATTTCGGACATACCGGGCCTAATTCTTTTAAATGCGTTTTCTAAAATATTTAACGCACGATTTGCCGCAATACTCATATAATTTATGTCGTCTTCTGTTTTGGATTCAATCAAAAAATATATGATGTTGTCAGCCGATGCGAACCTTGGCGGTGTTTTCCCATTAGATTTATAAAATGAGGATATATTATCAGCTAAAAATCTAAATGTACCGTGTCCTAGAACATCGGTTTCACTGTCCATTTTGTCGGAGTAATTAAGGTATATTTTCTCGGGATAGTTAAGTTGTTTTAGCTCATAAAAAATACATTGAATAAGTGTATTGTTAGATGAGTAAATAATTTTTGCGCCTGAGAAATCATTTATATTTTTGCTGTCCAGTTCGTGAACTATAAGCGAACTGGTGTTTTTACTTATAACAGAAGCTGATGGGACTATAGTGTTTTTTGTTATGAATTTTGCAAAATATTTATCACTGCCTTCACTGCTGTACATTATCCATGCTGAATTTTCATCTAATATCGAATTTATATTTGTCATTTTATATCATATCCTCTGGTTTATATTGGCTTAATTTCATTTTTTAATTATAATGTATATAGATAAACTTTAGAATATATTATTAATTTTTTGAATGGTGGTGCGTAAAAATCAAGAAGATCAAATTTATTGTTTGGTCAGGAGTCGCAATTGCGCTTTGCACCATAATTGAGCATCTTCCGCTGTTTAAGATGCCATTTGGCGGTTCAATTACGTTGGGGGCTATACTGCCTATAATTTTTATTTCGTTTAAATTTGGGCCTTTATTGGGGGCGCAAACGGCGGCGCTTTGTGCTATGGTTAAGATTTTAATTTCATTTTATCCCCCGCCTTCAAAAACTCTTTTGGGGTATATATTGTTAGTTATGTTTGATTACATTCTGCCTTATATTGCCGCCGGATTATCTTCATTATACTCTTTTTGGATTAAAAATAGGGAAAAAGCTATTGTTTTTGCCACGTTTTTTTCTTATTTTTTTAAGTTTGTATTTAGCGTGATTTCAGGCATGGTAATATGGAGAGATTACAGTTTATATGAGAATTGGTTTTTATATAGTGTAATTTATAATCTTTCGTATTTTGTACCTAACTTGATAATATCACTTTTAATTTTAAAATTTTGTTTTAAGTATAAATCATTAGTTAATCACGATTTTTTCAAACACTTCTAATATATATTAGGAGTGTGATTATTAAATGGCTATAAAGATATTTATCGACCAAGGGCATAATCCTAGCGGAGTAAATGCCGGAGCCGAAGGATTTGGTCTAAGAGAGCAAGATATAACCTATAATGTGGGGATTTATCTTGCTGATTTATTAAGAAATGACGGAAGATTTGAAGTTAGAACCTCAAGGACCTCGCCTAATCAGGTGCTAGGCACTAGTAACAGCAGCAGTTTAGCGGCTAGAGTTAATGCGGCGAACACTTGGCCTGCAGATTATTTTTTAAGCATACATGTAAACGCAAATAATAATCCGAGTGTAAATGGAACGGAAGTTTATGTTTATAGAGAATATAGTCAGGCGTATTATATGTCGGAATATATTTTAAACTCTATTGTTGCACAACTAGGGACTAAAAACAATGGTGTTAGAACAAGACCATCGCTTTATGTTTTGCGTAACACCTCAATGCCTGCTGCTTTAATTGAACTTGCATATATAACTAATGCTGCAGATGTAGAAAAACTTAGAAATAATCAGCAGGGTTTTGCGCAGGCGATATATAATGGCCTTTTACAATACTTTGGTTTTTGATAATAATTTATAAATATTTTATTTTATCTGTGCAGGTGTTTGAACTATAAACCGGAATATTGCTGAATTTTTCAGATATTATGTCGGTAAGCGGCTTTACTATTACATTTTCGGTTTTAAAATGTCCTGCATCTACAATCATTAAATTTTCTCTGTTTGCTTGTATTATATGGCTATGTTTTATTTCACCGGTAACAAATGCATCGGCGTGACTTTCGGCAGCTTGTTGAACAAATTCTCCGCCCGAGCCGGAGCAAACTGCTACTTTTAGAATTTCTTTTTTTGAGTCTGTATACCTTACACCATCACAAGATAAATTTTCTTTAACGTATTTTGCAAAATCTTTACACGATAGATGTACCTCTAGGTCGCCAGTCAACCCCATAGGCTTGCCTTCTTCATATGTTAAAGGTGAAAGATTATTCAACTTTAATTTTGACGCCAGTTGAAAATTTACTCCGTTTTTTGCTATGTCCAAATTTGTATGAGCGCAAATTGCATTTATGCCCAGTTTGCATAGTGCGGAAATAGGGCTTTTAAAATCTATTTGTTTTAGCGGTTTAAAAATGACAGGGTGATGGCTTATTATTAGATTTGCGCCTAAAGCTTTTGCTTCTTCTATTACTTCCGGAGTAATATCAAGAGCCACCAAAATTTTTGATACGTCATCTTTTTCATTACCTGCAATAATTCCGCAATTGTCGAAACTAAGAGCTGTTTCAAACGGTGCAATGCAATCCAAAAAATCGTATACGTCTTTTACTTTAATCATATTCGCATTTCCCTTTCAAAAAATTTAAGATTTTAAAAAGCTTTTTAGTTTTTCGATTATATTTGTGTAATACTGTTCTAAGTCTGTTTGATTTCGCTTTTCTGCGCCTTTTTTATGGTTGGAAAGATTTTTGATTTGTTTTCTAATGTACGCTTGTGCTGCCGGGGATTCAGAATTTCTCTCCATTTTCCCTATATATTTTTGATAATCCGGTATATCGGAAATTTTATCTTTAAATTTCACCTTCATAACGCTATAAACCTTGTTTGAACATAACACGGCACGTTCTAGAAGTATTTCATATTTATTTTTATATAAATATTCTCTTAGGCGTTCCTCGTATTTCATTGGTTGAAGTATAAAAGTTTTGTCTTTTTTGTTTTTCCATGTGCATTGTTCCAGTATGGTAGATATAACATTTCCGCCTAAACCTGCAATTATAATTTCGTCAGCTTCGTTTTCTTTAATGTTTAAAAGCCCGTCTGATATGCGAGTTTCTATAATATTTTCTAAATTATATTTATTTATATTTTTTTGAGCATTATTAAGCGGGCCTTGTGATATATCACAGGCCAGGGCATAGGGGATTTTCTTGTTGATTGCCAGCCAAATAGGAATATAAGCGTGGTCAGTGCCTATATCTGCTATTTTAGAGCCTTCTTTAATCATTTCGGCACAAGATAAAAGTCTGTTGCTGAGTTTAAGATTTTCTTTCATTTGTCTACCCTAACTATTGTGTTTAGTTTTATATACCTATTATAGAAAAATATAAAGCAAAAAGCTACGATTATTTAATCGTAGCTTTTAAACACGAAAATTTATTAATATAAATTATAAACTTCGTTATTATTCAGCGATTTCTTCAGCTTCACTGCTAGCATTTTGCATTTCTGCAAAACAAGAGCTGCAGTATACAGGTCTGTCGCCGCTTGGCTGGAATGGTACTTTTGCTTCTCCGCCACATTTTGCGCATGTTGCAGTGTACATTACGCGTTCACCTTTTGCTGCATTCTTGCGCGCGTCACGGCAAGCTTTGCATCTTTGAGGTTCGTTCTGGAATCCTTTTTCAGCATAAAATTCTTGCTCTCCTGCAGTGAATGTGAATTCGTTTCCGCATTCTTTGCAGACCAGGGTCTTGTCTTCGTACATTAGTTTTACCTCGCTTTTGGAATATAAATTTTTGCCCCAGGACGGATTTGCACCGACGCCTCTGATAATTACAACGCTCTACTTTAAGCTACTTGGGCTTATTTGAACCAAACTGCCATCAGTATATATTAAAGAAAAAATTAAGTCAACAAATTTTTGTTATTTATAATTATAATTGTGTATTTTGTATAGCTTGTACTCGTTTTTTTGGTTTCAAATTGGGGTTTTTGCTCAATATATTATCGAACATATCGAAAAAAATTATATTTTCCCTTTAACCTCGATTTTTATAATTCCGGGATTAGTTATCATTTTTTTAAGTTTGGGGTCAAAGTTAAAAGTAGCGCGCGGTATGTTTAAGTTGTAGTTTGAATTGTAAGATGGAATCCGAAAACTATTATCAATATAGCTGTAATCAGAAAAATTTATTGCTTTTGAGTTTACCAAAACCTGCATATTTGAAATTGTAGGTACCAATTTATCATTTAAAACCACATCTGAAGCTTCTGTATTGCCATAATTTGATAATAAAAATGTGTATGTTATTGTTTTGTCTGTAAGAGTTGCTGGTGGTTCTAGTTGTTTTATTATTTTCACATCTGCTTTAAGTTTTACGGTAGATTCAGAAAAAGTTTTTATGGGGTCACTAAAATCTTCGACTGTAACCGAAGAAATATTTTTAATCGTAGAGCCGGGTTCAAGCGGTGTGTTTGAATTCACTTTTGCCGAATAGATTATCATTGAGCTTGCCATAGGCGCAAGGGAATCTATACTAAATATTATTTTATTTGGATATGTTTCTGGAGGCGCTAGTGGGGTACTAATGCCGTTAACATAGTATTTAAAGAAATTTATGTAAGTAAGGGGAGTTAAGTATTTTGAGTTGTTTTCAAAATCATAAGTCCCCAAATTTTCTTTGATTGTTATTTTGGAAGTCGGGAAATCGGTTTGATTTGTAATACAAATAATATAATCTATTTTGTCATCTAAAAAGTAATCGGACGATGTGCTTTCTTTTGTTATGGTTATTGGGTTTTTAGAATTGTTATCTGTACTGTTAGAAATTGCATCGCCAGAGAAATCTCCGTATTTAAAGCTTAAAGATGCGGGTTGAGTGTTAAAAATTGGCATTTTTGTATCCTCCTGATAGTAAATTATTGCGTATGCTGTCATATTAGTATATTCAAAATGCCTGTGGCTTGATAAATTAGGTTTGAGCAATATCAAAATATGTAAATTTTTGTAATCAAAATGTAAACTTTTAATTTTATTGTTTTATACAAATAAAAAAATCGTTTTTTGATTTTTAATGCTCAAAATGTAAAAAATTGTTCAAGAAATTTTAAAAAACAGTTTAATAATTATATCGGATTTAAAAATCATAGGTAATAATGCACAAAAATGTATTTTAAAATAATTTGACAAAAGTCAATATGCCGAATATCATTTAAAATAGTGGTTGATGTTTTAGATTTTGAAAAAATTACAAATTTTAAAAAATTAAAAAAATACATTACAAAACATTTACTTGTACATCAACGATTAGTGTTTTGAATATAAATCGTTTTAGTGAAAGGAGATGATGGTGTGAAAAAAGTTGACAATAACAATACTGTAAAAACTGAAGTTGACCAAAAAGTCAAAAGATGTGTATCATTGTTGCTTATGGGTACTATAATTACCGCTTCTGTGTTTTCTGTTAGTGCGTTCGGGCGTAAAGTTAATGTTAATGTAGAAGGAGAAACTATATCGACTATTACTATTGATACTGATACGGACAGGATTTTAAGTCGAGTTGGGTTGTCTTTAAATGATAATGACTCTGTTTGTCGCAAAGATGAAGATGATGGGTCTATAAACATAGATGTAAAAAAGGCATTTAGTGTTTACGTATGTTATATGGGCGAAACTAAAAAAATTAAAATTGCAGAAGGTACGGTTGAAGATGCCCTGAAAATGCTTAACATAGATTTGGGCACCGATGAAATTTCAGATCTCCCATTAAATGAAGCATTAGTTCCGGATATGAAGATTAATGTTTCAAAACTTGTAGGTATAAAACTGCTAATAGGTGGAGAGTGCCAAGATTGTACAGTCCCGAGCGGAACAGTTAGCGATGCCCTAAAATTTTTGAACATTGATTTCTCCACAGAAGATATTATTAATGTTGATATTTGCGAATCCGTTTATGACGGTATGGAGATTAGTATAAACAGAGTAGAATATAGAGAGGAAACTGTAACGGAAGATATACCTTTCGAAACTGTTTATAATAAATCCGATTCTATGAATAAAGGCGATAGTAAAGTTGAAACCTCAGGCCAGAAAGGTGAACGTAGAGTAACCTATAAGAAAAAGTTTGTAGATGGTGTAGAGGTAGAGTCGGAAGAATTGACATCTGAAATATTATCTAACCCCGTTAACGAAGTTGTTGTTAAAGGTACTAAAAATGTTCAGAAGGCGACTCAAAATAATAATTCCTCTGACGGAAAAGTTTTACATGGTACTGCTACAGCTTACACTGCTTCTCAAGGGGCAAGAACTTCTACCGGTGCAACTCCAAAGCAGGGAGTAACAGTTGCGGTTAACCCAAATGTTATACCATACGGTTCTAGGCTTGAAGTTACTTCGGAAGACGGTAGTTTTAAATTTATATGTAAAGCGCAAGATACCGGCGGAGCAATGCGTAGCGGAAGAAGATTAATTGATGTTTATTTTAACAATAGATCAGATTGTATTAAATTTGGTTGTAAGAAAGTATCAGTTAAAATTTTAAAATAATCAATAGAAGGCTTAATTAAACCCATTCTAAATAAGTTTTTAGAATGGGTGCTTTTTATATAGTAAATAAATATCATAATTTTCAAATTGTATGAATATAAATAATTATCCTGAAAATGAGAAGTTTAAAAAGAAGGGGTAACTATGAAAGAGACTATTAAAAAAATATCTAATTTTATGTCAGAAAACGAGATATTTAATTTTGGAATTAATCATAAAGTTACGATATTCATGTTTATCTGTGCTTTAAGCGGTATAATTATGGGGTCAGTTCTTGCGGGGTGCATAAACCTGGAAGTTCTAGAAAAACTCAATCATATATTTTTAAACGATTTTAAAGAAAGAATGATACAAAATTCAGGGCAGACGTTTGTTTCTGCATTAGTTGGATATTTTATATTTGCATTAATACTAGAACTATCTGCTCTTGCGGCATGGGGGAGCGTTGCGGTGCCGTTACTAGTTATTTTTAGAGGCATCGGCTGTGGAGTTGCCGGAGGATATTTATATTTGATTTATGGCCTTAAAGGTATTGCTTTTTATATATTGATTTTAATACCGGGAATGTTCGTTTCCATAATTACATATTGTTTGTTTGGAGTGGAAATGTTTAAATTTTCCGTAAAACTGGCAAAAAAAGTATTTTTTAATGAACAAAAAAGCTGTATAATGTTGAATTTTAAGAAGCATATAAAAAAGTTTGGATATTGTCTAGTAATGCTTTGTTTCTCTGCTTTTTTGGATATGTGTTTTACTGCTATGTTTTCTGGTTTTTTTGATTTTTAATCGCAAAGATTTTTGTAGAAATCATTTACGAACCATATTTTGTTTTTAGGTATTTCAAAAGTTTTGCCGTTTAAATAATCTAAATCGCCGGCTGTTTTTTCAAACTTAAAATTTAATTTGTATGAAAACAAAGCCTGATATAAATGACCTTTTGAGCGGTTTATGGAATTTTTGCCATATTTGACGTCGCCTAGAATAGGGTGTCCGATTGATGCAAGATGCGCTCTTATTTGATGAGCTCTACCTGTTAGAAGATTAATTTCCAGTAAACTGAAATTTTTTGATTTTTCTAATACTTTGTATTGAGTTATAATTTTTTTCGAGTCTTTTGTTTTTGATTTTTTTATATATACTTTGTTTTCTTTTTCATTTTTTTCTAAGTATCCGGTTAAAGTTCCGGAATCATTTTTTAGTCTTCCGCAAATTATGCATAGATAGCTTTTGTGAATTTCTTTTGATTTCATTTTTTGATTGAGTATATTAAGAGCATTTGCGTTTTTTGCAGCAATAACCATTCCTGCAGTGTTACGGTCAATTCTGTTGACTAATGCAGGGGAAAAAGAGTTTTCATTTTCCGGTATATATTCTTTTTTTCTGAAAAGATAATTCTTTATTCTGTTTATAAGGCAATCTATTTGAAAGTTTTTGTCAGGGTGAACAATTAGCCCTGGCTTTTTATTTACGATTATAATGTTTTTATCTTCATATATTATGTCTAATTTATAAGGTGCATTTTTAAATTCATTTGCATAGTCTTGAGGTTTAAAAAACTCATCATTTATGTAAAGCTCTAGAATATCGCCTTGAACCAGCTTTGTTGAAGCTGTGGATTTTTTATGATTTACTTTAATTCTTTTTTTTCGGATATACTTTTGTACCAGAGCTTCTGGGATTTTTGGAAAAGCTTTGAGCATAAATTTATCAAGACGTTTGTTTGAATCGTTTTCGTTAATTATGATTTTTTTCATATAATTCCTTTTCATTAACTAGGTTGAATACTTTAGCTATAAATGATAAAATATAATTAAAATAATGGCTATATTTCATATAGCTGAAATTAAGAGAGGGTGAATAAAATTGCATGATGGACATAGAGATCGTCTAAGAAAAAAGTTTATTATGAATGATACAGATTCTATGGAAGATCATGAAATTTTAGAGCTAGCTTTATTTTACGCTATTCCTAGAAAAAATACAAATGAAATAGCCCATAATCTGCTGAAACATTTTGGATCAATCAGTTCCGTTTTTGATGCACCAATCAGTAGTCTAAAGGAAGTTGACGGAATTGGTGAAAACGCAGCGGTTTTTATAAAATTAATTTCAAGCCTTTCTAGAATTTACACCGAAAGAAAATATAATTCTAAGCAAAGCATCTTAAAACTTTCTGAAATAAACGATAGGCTATTGAAAAAGTTTATAGGTAGAAATGAAGAAGTTGTTGCAATTGCTCTGCTCGATGCAAAAGGTAAGCTGGTTTATGACGGAGTTATAAATAAAGGTACAATAAATGGCGTTGATTTGTACATAAGAAAGATAATAGAGCTTGTTGTGAATTATAATGCTGTATCAGTAGCAATTTCGCATAATCACCCTAGTGGCGTAGCGTTGCCTTCTGCTGATGATATTAAATCAACAGAAAGAATTAATAACATACTTGCTGGCATGCAGGTTAAACTTTTGGATCATATAATAGTTGCCGATCAAGATTACGTTTCTATGCGCGAAAGCTTTATTGGTAGTATGTTTGAAAGATAGTTTTACCGTAATTATTAATGTTTTTAGTGTTTTGACCGGTTGCTTCAAGCATTGACTTTCATAAAAGAATAATATAAAATACAGTCTGGCATATATATATTTTAGTTGCAAAAAGCAACGCTTAAAGAGGAGATTTTTCAATGTGTGGAATTATAGGGTACTCCGGTAAAAAGCAAGCTGCGCCACTTATTCTTTGCGGTTTGGCCAGACTTGAATATAGAGGTTATGATTCTGCCGGTATGGCAGTTATATCTGATGACGGAAATATAAACGTAGCAAAATGTAAAGGACGTCTTCAGATTTTAAAAGATAAAACAGAAGATGGAAAAAATATCTGTGGGGAAGTGGGAATAGGCCATACAAGATGGGCTACACACGGAGAGCCATCTGAGGTAAATGCGCATCCTCACGCTAGTATGAACAATAAAGTGGTTATTGTCCATAATGGAATTATTGAGAACTATATAGATTTAAAAAATGTTTTAAAAGATAAAGGATATTCATTTGTTTCTGAAACGGACACAGAGATAGTTGCAAACTTGCTTGATTTTTATTATGACGGCAATCCGCTTGAAACAATAAAAAAAGCCCTTAATGAGATTCGTGGCTCATACACACTTGTCATAATGTTTAAGGGCGTTACCGATAAAGTTTATGCTGTGCGTAAAAATACTCCGCTCGTAGCCGGATTGTGCAGCGATGGCAACTTTGTTGCTTCGGATATTTCAGCTTTACTTCCATATACTCATGATGTTTATTTCTTGGAAGATGATGAAATTGTTGAAGTTTCAGCAGACGATATTAAAATTTATGATTTGAATTTAAATCCGATTAGTAAAGAAGTATTTAAGGTTGATTGGAGTGTAAAATCGGCTGAAAAAGAGGGATACCCTCACTTTATGCTTAAAGAAATTCACGAACAGCCGGTAGCATTAAATAATACAATAAATTCATCACTTTCAGGCAATGAGATTGTTTTTGAAAACGTTCATTTGAGTGAAGAATATTTGCGCAATGTAGATAATATCTATATTGTAGGTTGTGGTTCAGCTTACTATGTAGGCAATGAGATGAAGTATATTTTTGAAAAAGTTACAGGAATACCTACAGAAGCCGATTTAGCTTCAGAATTTAGATATCGTGCATTAGAATCTAAACGTAAATTGATGCCGGGTGTAACAGGTGTTAAAACTTCACGTATAGATGAAAAGACTCTAGTTGTTTTTATAAGCCAATCAGGTGAAACAGCTGATACAATTGCTGCATTACGTGAGGCTAAACGCCATGGTGCCAGAACACTTTCTATTGTAAATGTTGTAGGTTCTACAATTGCACGTGAATCTGACGATGTTATTTATACAAGAGCCGGCCTTGAAGTTGCAGTTGCAACTACTAAAGCTTTCAGCTCTCAATTTTCGGTAGCTATTTTGCTTGCAGAATACATCACTAGAAAATTAGGTTTTGAACCGGACGAGAAATTGATTGAAGGCCTAAAGAAAGTGCCGGAACAAGTAAAAGCGCTTGCCGAAAACTCTGAATATATTCAAAAATGCGCTAAAGATTTCAAATCTTCTCGTGCTGTTTTCTTCTTGGGTAGGGGAGCGGATTATCCAATAGCTCTTGAAGGAGCCCTAAAATTAAAAGAGACCGCATATATTCACGCAGAAGCTTATGCGGCGGGCGAATTAAAACATGGCCCGATTTCATTAATAGAAGAAGGCACTCTTGTTGTAGCTCTTGCAACCCAACAGGATCTTTATGAAAAAATGATAAGCAACATTCAAGAGGTAAAATCTAGAGGAGCTAAAGTTCTTGTTGTAACCAATGAAGGTAACAATTCAGCCGAACAAGTGGCAGATATGATATATTATGTTCCTAAAACTCATCAGACGCTTGCTCCGTTGCTTGCATTAATCCCTATGCAGCAATTTGGATATTATAGTGCGGTAGAGCGTGGCTGCGACGTTGATAAGCCAAGAAATCTAGCCAAGTCAGTTGTAGTTGAGTAATATTTTATAAAGATTAATATTATAGCGAGTTGTTAGTATGCAACTCGCTTGTTTTTTGATATCATAATTTAACTTATTGATTAAGTGTTTGAAATTTAAGTAAAAGATTAGCACATCTTTTTAATTAAGATGTGCTAATTTGTTTGATATTTTTTTATTTTACGTAATCAGATGGATTTTTTGCACTTCCGCCTATTCTTATTTCGAAGTGGAGGTGTGCTCCGGAAGAATCCCCGGTGCTACCAACTTTAGCTATAACATCGCCCTGCTTAATTTTATCGCCTTTGGATACATTTAAACTCTTACAATGTGCATAAAGTGTTTCTGAACCATCATTATGCTTTATTATTATGTGGTTTCCGTATCCTTTACCGCTTTGAGTTGCAGTTTCAACAATACCGCTTTTAGATGCTAAAATATCATTTCCACTAATTCCGCTGCTGGCTATGTCTATTCCTTGGTGGAAAGACCTGCCACGTTTGCCAAACGGACTTGTTATTTTATGTGTGTAAGATACAGGCCATAGATATTCTTTGGAATCCTCTTTTGTGCCGACCTCTTTTATTTGATTTGCCGGCTGTTTAAGGGATTCGTGATTAATTTCAGTTCTAGATATTTCTTTTCCGTTTTTATATTCTACTTTATATTCGAATGTTTCTTTTCCGTTTTCACCCTCTTGAATCGTTTTTGACCAAGATTTACATTGATCCGGGTTTTCTTTTATTTCTGTTATAAACGGAATTTCTTTTTCTTGTTTTTCGTTTTTGAAAAATCTAAAACAAATTGTTTTCTCTTTTAATGTTATAGTCAGTTCGCTTTCAGCGGTTGGTTCGCCTTCAGATATATCGTTTTGTTCTCTTATTTCATCTTCGGATATATTGAACTTTCTGGCTATGTCTGAGATTGTTTCTCCATCTTTTACAGTATATTTTAAAGTTTTTTCTGTTTCGCTAAAAAGGCGATTTTTTATTTCTTCTGAAGGTCTAATATCATCATATGAGAAGAATCCGGTTTGAAATTCAACTTTTTGTACCATTTCTATGCTTAAACCGGGATTTTCTGTTTTTGCATCTTCAACAGCATTTTCAAATAATTTTTCTGCTTCTTCTTGGTTTTTGCATACACAAACGAGTTTTTCGTCAACATATACTCCGCAAGCTTCTACAAATAGGTCTTGTGAT
>CAYUTE010000146.1:0-1890 GCA_964447545.1 uncultured Eubacteriales bacterium | reverse complement strand
ATAGCTGTTCTACTGTCTGAACCTGCTTTTGCGAGGTTTAAATCCGTTGCTGTTTTTTTGCCCTGTTCAACATTCACCATAGCATTGGCATTTACTGAACTTGTGTCTGAAATGTCATTTGCCAATACTGAAATCATTTCAGCAAGCCCTGTAGCGTCAAATTTAACAGGTTGAGGGAAGCCAGCTTGATATGTTGCTTCGTATTCTAAGTATTTACCAGGTTTATAAGGGATTTTACCGTTTTTATATTTTTCTTTTAAGAATGTATCTGTTCCCCATTGGCAAGGATTAGCGTTAAGAGCCGCTACATCTCCTGCGGTATTGAGTAGATTTTCTTTCCCAATACATAGCTCAACAATACATTTTAACGGACTTATACCCCTGCCTGTTTCGGGGTCTATCTGTGTTGCATCAAACACAAACGGGTTGATATATATAGGGTTTTCATCAAAGAAAATTAAAAATTTTCCTGCCAATACTTCGGCTACAATGTTTTTATACAGTTTATTGTTAAACTTGATATCCCCATGTAGATATAAAACCTCGTACAATTCGCCGTATTTCTTAGCAGTTGCAAGGTCATCATCTGATTTATGCTCCGTTGTCTTTGTTTCTTCGTCTATATCGAGTTCGTCCTCTTGCTCTTTTGTCAAGGTATATAGCGGATTTTTCTTAATTTCTTCCAAACTTGCAAATCTTTTGTATATTTTCGGGCAACTGTCCCAACTCTCTTTGTCGCCATACTTGTATTTTGTTACATCAAAGTTAAAAAACATCGGGTTTATGGCTTCCACATTGGCATTTTCTTCAATAGGCAATTCCTGCTCTACCAATCCTCTGAATTGGTCGTATCTTTTAACCTTTTTCTTTCTCGTTTTCCAGTCTGTTTTATAGATAAAATCGCCATAAATACCCCAGTTGTCCGTTGCAATATCAAACTGTAAACCTGCATTCATAGTCTTTAGAGCATGTACAACGGCTTGTTTCTGTTTATCTGCTACTTCTTCATATTCCTTTGAAGTTCCCATAACATCAAACATTTGCTCTTCATTTGAGTAAATCTCTTTCCACATGGTTGACTTCATACTGTCCCATGTAGTATAAATCTTATTTTCTTTGATATTTGACCGCCACTCGTTATCCTCGCCCTTGTTTCTATCAGGCTGGTTGAGAAACATATATTTTTTGAGCGTTTCAGCGGTCGTTAATTGCGTGTTTCTTTTCTTATGAAATTGCTCCCACCAGTCTGAAATCTTTTTTGCGAGTTCGTCTCTATCGTCTTTGCTTAGTTTTTTAAATTTGCTTTCTTTTTCTATTTGAATGTCTGGCATACTATATTAAATCCTCTTTTTTTAAAACTTCAATAATTTTATCTAAATATTGTTTATTTTCTAATTGGCTTCTAAATTTAACGCAACGAATTTTTAACTCATCATTAATATTAACCTGCATACCTTTTGCCACTATTGCAGGTCTAACACTCCAACCTTCATATTTATCATAAGACCTATATTCGATTTTAAGTTCTTCATCTGTCATTTACTCACTCCTTATTGGATGAAACTTTTCTACTACATTATAACACATTATTTCTCACTATAAACAACATAACCCTCTGGCTTGATTAAAAAATATCTTTCTACAAGGTAAGAAGCAGCGTCAAAGATGTGCATTAAATACCTTTTTTCGTTATCATCTCTTAGGTCCTGATGTGTTGGCAAGTCGATTATGTCTGTACCGGGTTTATACTTCAATTCTTCCATATTGTATAAAAGCCACTTGCAACGCTTATCAATAATTATCCTGCGTTTCCCTCTAGGGTCTAACACCATGTTATTCCATATTGTAATTCTATGCTTTACACGAGGGTTAAAAGGTCTTAAAACAATG
>CAYUTE010000145.1:0-4214 GCA_964447545.1 uncultured Eubacteriales bacterium | reverse complement strand
GAGCGTAAAAGATGTGCGTATTGAAGATGAAGAGAACAAGTATAACAATGTTTACATAAGCGTAGACCCGAAGTTCCATAAACGTTTTCGATTAGCTAACGAGGAAGAAAAAAGAATATTGGATAGATATGATGAAGAGTGCGGACAAGTTATCAGCCACTATGAGACCGAAGAAGAACGGCTATCGAGAATTGAAATAGAACAATCTAGTTTGCAAAGTGAAATGAGAAAGAACCAAATCAATGACAAAACATTAAAACGACTATTGAAAAGGAGTGACTAAAATGGTAAAGAAGATTAAACTGGTGACTGTCGATGACGTTAAGGAGTTTACCAACATCGCAAGTAGATATGGCGACAAACTTACAATTAAAACGGATAGATATATCGTTCCTGCTTGTTCACTTATGAGCGTAATTTCTCTTGATTTAACAAAGCCTGTAAAACTTTCTTTTGACGGGGACTACATTTCGGCTATTATGTTAGATTTCAAGAAATGGATTGCAGAGGAATGATGTGAATAACTTATTTTATTTGAAGATTTTCGTAGCTTGTTTGGTAGGTATTATGGCGGTTTTTCTCATGAATGCATCAATGAGCAGAGAAAAGGAATTCTACGAAAAGAATAAACCAATTGAGTGTAGTTTGCCTGCTTACATAAACCTTGATTACAACAACAACGAGAAATTAACAGCGTTATTTCAAAATGGTACGAAAACTTGCATTAACTTAGCAAGCCAAAAAGAATTATACATACCGACAGAACAAGTAACAGAGAATACGCAGACTACTATATTAGATGTGCCGCCCGACAACGATTTCTATTCTTACATGGACTATCGCTGTATTACCGCAGGCGATCAGTTACAACTACAAAATCAAGCATACACAGATTGGCGAGGAATCAGGCGAGTTGGCGATGATGTTTGTGTGGCTTTGGGTAGTTATTACGGAACTGAAATCGGTACACGATATATTATTACCACAGACAAAGGGAATACATACACCGCTGTTCTTGCCGATTGTAAAGCTGATTGTCATACAGACGAACTGAATCAGTATAGGTATTCCGGTAGCGGTAAGAAAAATGTTGTCGAGTTTGTGGTTGATACATATAGTCTAAGTGACGAAGTAACGCTAATGGGGAATGTTGGCGTGTACGAAGAATATAGCGGTGAGATAACTAAGATTGAAAGGATAGATGAATAATGAGAGTTACAAATACATGGATTAATGGTGATTGTTTAAAGAAGATGAAAGAAATGCCTAATGAATCAGTAGATATGATAATCACGTCTCCGCCTTATCATAATCTCCGTGTTTATAGCAACGACCCGTCCGATCTTTCCAATTGTGAAAGTTATGAAGAATACTATTATTTGATTGGATTAGTTATTGCAGAATGTAGTCGTGTTCTTAAATCTGGTGGAAAGTTTATAATGCAATTTGAAGATTATAACTATACACTCGGCAGAGATAATAAAATGGGACAGGAATGTCTTGTGGGAGAAATTAACAAGATTATGCTTGATAATGATTTTTCATTGTGGACAAAGGCATTTTGGCGCAAGTATTCAGCTCAAAGGGCTATGCTTGCACAGGGTAATCTGTATTACAGAAACATGAAAGCGAGAGATACTATTCTTGCTGCTAATGTAGGATATGTGTTTGTCTATAAAAAAGCAGGAGAGTGCGAACTGATTAAGGCTTCTGACATTACACTTGCAGAATGGGCAGACTGGGCTGATGGAGTTTGGAATATTAGCAATTCTGGTATAGGACACACAACACCATTTGCGGAGGAACTCGTAAAAAGATGTATTAAGTTGTGGTCTTGTCCGGGTGATATAATTCTTGACCCCTTTGCAGGAGCAGGAACGGTAAATAAAGTAGCAATAGAAAATCATAGAAGTGCTATTGGTATTGAACTTAATAAAGAATTTTACGATCTCGCAATTGAAAAGCGTTTCTCGTTGTGGGACGATTTTACATATGAATCAGACGACTCTATCGAAAAAATGAAAGAACGCTTTAATGAACAGTTACTTCTCGGCAAAGAACAGAGCGCAAATGCAAAAGCTGACAAGGAAGAGAAAAAAACTTTGACTAATAAAAAGAAAGATTTGCAGGCACAGATTAAAGAATTGGAAGCAGAACTTACGTCTCTTGGAATAAAGAAATCAGAAATCAAGAAAATTCGTGATGAAGCCAAAGTAAAGGAGGATACCATTGATTGAACTGGAAATCGCTGTTGATAAAATTCCGTATATAAGAGGTATTGAGGGCAGAAAATTTCATAATGGCAAATGGCAATTCCCAGACTCGGCTATTGAAACATTACAGAAATATGGATTGATAGCAAGCGATATAACCATTGCAGAGAAGGAGATCGTTCAATATGAACTTTCTCCACACCTGCGAAGTTATCAGAAAAACATAGTCAATCAAGCATTGAATGACGGTTGTTATGGCATTTTTTCTGATACAGGCACAGGGAAAACTATTATGGGTCTCGAAATAGCAAAACATTATTCTAAGACACTGATACTTTGTCCTTTATCTGTAATAGAAACGGCTTGGATTGATGATTGTCGTCAATTTTATCCTGATATAAAAATCGTTAATGTGTGGAGCAACTCAAAAGAAAATCGTATTAAACTTTTACACTCAAAATCAAAAATATACGTTATGAATTACGAAAGTTATAAAATGCTCAAAAACGAAATAAGAAAACAAGGATTTGATTGTATTATAGTAGATGAAAGTTCTGTCATGAAGAATATGAAAAGTCAAATCACGAATGGCATTCTTGAAACTATTGATTATATCCCCCATAGATTTGTTCTTTCGGGAACACCGACACCAAATCATAATAGTGAAATATTCCCTCAAATGAAATTCGTTGACAAAGAAATTTTCGGTAATAACTACTACGGATTTCTTGCTAAATATTTTACACAGGATATGTCTGACCCTCATCGTTGGTTTCAAACACAAGAAAACAAAGAAGCCTATTTTAACAGACTTAATAATAAATCAGTGTTTTTAAAAAAAGATGATTGTGTTGATTTGCCGGAAAAGACCTTTGAGATTAAGCGTATAAAAATGAACAAAGAACAACAAACCTACTACAACAATATGGTTAAAAGTATAAAAGACAATATTAATTATTGGAGTAAATTTGAGTTTACGGCAAGATTAATGAAACTTAGAGAAATAATCAGTGGATTTGTAATCAATAAAGACGGGACTATCACAGATTTTTTAACTGAAAAAGACGATATTTTATCACAGGCTATTGAAGAAATTGGAAACAAATCAGTTATTGTATGGTGTCAATTTATTCATGAAATAGAAAGACTATCGGAAAAATTCAAAGGTGTAGGGCTAACCAGTAAAACAAAAAAACGTAATGAAATAATCAAACAATTTAAAAACGGTGATATTAAGTTATTGTTTGCTCACCCACAGCTTATAGGAAAAGGATTAACTTTTACAAACTGTAACTACAATATCTACTATTCATTGAGTTTTAGCTACGAGGAATTCAAACAGAGTCAAGATAGAATACATAGGATAGGACAGTCAAATAAATGTACATATATAATACTACAAGCACAAAATACTATTGACGAAAAGATATATAAATGTCTACAAAGAAAAAGTAACGCTGTTGATGAATTATATATGGAAATGGGTTTAAAACGTTAATAAATTAATTTACATAAGAAAGGAAATTTTATGAAACCATTATTTTGTATTTTAGGAGCTTCGGGTAGCGGTAAATCTACTATCTGCAAGAAATTAAAAGAATACGGCTTTAATCAGATACCGTCATACACAACACGTTCACCGCGGTATGAGGGTGAAGAGGGTCACACCTTTATCACTGACAAAGAATTTGACGGTTTAAATGACGTTGTAGCTTACGCAGAAACTACGGGCAGTAGATATTGTGTTACCAAAGAAATGCTCGAAAACGAAGAGTACGATCTGTACGTGATTGATTACACAGGGCTGAAATCTTTGCGAAATAAATATAACGGCGACAGAAAAATCGTCTCCGTGTTTATCGACTGTGACGATAACGAGAGGTATTTGAGGTTATGGAATAGATATTTGACAAATGATAAACAAGAAACAATGAGCAAGGTAAATGCACGAATGCTTCATGATAAGACAGAGTTTAAAGATGCTGCGAAGAACTGTGATTA
>CAYUTE010000144.1:0-3605 GCA_964447545.1 uncultured Eubacteriales bacterium | reverse complement strand
GCGACAAAGTACAGCTTATCGGCTTTGGTACATTTGAGGTTCGCGCTCGCGCTGCTAAAGAAGCTCGCAACCCCAAGACAGGCGCAACAATTAAAGTTCCCGCAACAAAGGTTCCCGCTTTCAAAGCAGGCGCAGCTCTTACAGCAGCTGTAAAATAATAATTTCTATTATTATTCGGGGGGCATTAAGCTCCCCATTTTCTTTTATTGAGATTAAATTTTTCCGAAAGGAACGGTACGGCGCATAAATGCTGTACCGTAGCGAGAATATGAGATTAGACAAATTTTTAAAGGTTTCACGCATAATCAAGCGCAGAACCGTTGCAAATGAGGTTTGCGACGCAGGCCACGTTTCGGTGGGCGGCAAGGCAGTCAAGGCGTCTTATGACGTCAAGACGGGCGATATTCTTGAAATTCGCTTCGGCGAAAAAATCAGCCGTTACAAAGTTCTGAACGTCACCGAGTACGCCACAAAGCAAACCGCAGGCGATATGTATGAAGAATTAAAATAGAACTGTAAAAATAAGTAGGGGAGGGCTTCCACGCCCTCCCGTTTTAGTTTAAATATATATTTATATTATAAGTGACGATATTTTGTCCCATTAAAATCGATAATAGAAACGCCTTAGTCTGATTGATATGCTCCAATTCGACTTAGGCGTTTTATTTTTGTAATCCTTTTGCTAATGTTATCAGAATATCTATTTTATCATTGTTCAATGTTTTAGCTACTTCGGCAAGCTCATTGGTTTTGGTAGGGTTATTGTCGGTTATATCAAAAAAATTCTTAGGCTCAATATTGAGATATTCACAGATATAGAAGAACATGGACATAGACGGTAGATTTATTCCATTTTCTATATTGTTTATATACCCTGCGCTTTGTCCGAGAGCCAAACTCATTTCTCTTGCGGATACGCCTTTGTTCAATCTCAATTCAGAAAGTCTTTTTATGAACATTTCATTATCCATAACAGTACCACCTTTTTGTATAATTATACTATATGGTAGACCTATATTTATCTAATTTAACCATTCATTTTGCTTGACATAACTATTTATTTTAGTTATTATATGTATGTCCACATAGTTTATTTAGATATTTGTTTTCCAAATGGGGCGATGTATTGAACTGGACGGTAGAACAAAAAGCAAAAATGTTTGATGAAATAGCTGAACACTATTATCAACGTAATTTCGGAAGTTTTTCTAAATCAGATATTGACTTATTGATGTTTCACTTCTTTCTTGAAAAGGAAATAAACAAAAACACCAATCATAACGGCTTGCTGAATTATAATTCGGTATCTGATTATACAATCAGCAAAGAACTTGGGATTACTCAGCAAAGGGTTAAATCACTAAAAATAAAAAAACAGCTGATTTATCCTGTTAAATATAATTGGCAGGAAAGCCTTGCATCTTTGCTGAAAAATGCCCGTTTTGACAGAGAAACGCAAAAAATAATTCTTACTATACCTGATCCGAATTTGTTAATTGAAATTCAAAATTATGTAGAAGAGCAGGGCGGTTATATTGCTACTCAATTTAACAGTAAGTTGTTGCAAATACGGGTTGAATATTTTATTGAACTTGTTATATTGGTTGAAGGAAACCAAACCTCAAAAAAGGAAATTATAAAATCATTAAAAAAATCAATAGCTGAGTCTAATAAAAGCGAGTCGCTTTTTGATGAAAAGAATATTGGAAAATCGCTGTTAGATGCCGGAGTAAATATTACAACTATTGCTGCTAATTTAACATCAATAGCAAGTGGCGAAAATGTTTTAGCTAAAGTTATTGCAGGATTGATTCAAGTATAATTAAAGGAGATTTTACAAGATGTTTTGTGAAAAATGCGGAAAGGAAATTCAAGAGGGGCAAGCGATCTGTTTGAATTGCGGAGCTGCACTATATGATCAAAATTCAAGTAAAACGGCAAAAGTAAAACCGACTAAAACTATTTTGTTCAACGAGCCTCCCAAAAGGGCTACATTGAAAATGTGTCTATTCATTGCTTTTTGTTATATAGTTAATTATGCTGTTTGGCAAATTTTTAACAGAATAAATTTTGACACGAACTCAATAAGTTATACAGTTTGTCTTAATCTTTGTTCGCTGTTAGTGGATTGTATCTTTTTGGGTTTGGGCTTTCTGTTTAGTGTTGGATATAAACATTGGGAAGAAAAAGTTGCATTTATCAGTATCGGCGTAATGAGTGTTCATATAATTGGCTCTCTTTCTTCGTTAAAACCCCTTTTAGGTATTCATATCCCAATAGATATTTTGGATATGATTATAAATATGTTGCTTTCAGTCTTATTGGGAATTGGATTAATATGCTTTTACAATAAATTCTGTGTATATGAAAAGACACTGTATTATGAAGGCAAAATCGGCACAAGAGAGCATAATAAATATTGCTGCCTTTTAATTCTCATACCTTATATATTAGCCACAGCATACCAGATATTTATTTTTAATATATATCCTAAATTTATTTGGGGTAGTGAGGTATTCTTTGCCGTTATGCTTGGCGTTTCTGTGATTACTTCTTTAGCCTATAAAAACAAAGCAGACCGCCTTGTGTTTGTCGCTGTATCTTTAACATTAAGTACGCTTTCAAATATGGTAAGTGATGTTCTCAACATTATTGTGGATTTAATCGGCTCTTCTTTTGATATATACTTTTACTCACACAGATACGTAATTCCTTTGTCCATATTAGTAGCTGCAGTTATAGGTGTAGTCATAATTAAAAAATACAACAGTTATGTTCAAAAGCTATATTATTAAAGCAACAAAATTAAATAAAATATTGTAAATACGAAAGGAGTTTTAACAATGTTTTGTAAACAATGCGGTAATGAAGTTAAAGATGGGCAAGAGGTGTGTTTGAATTGCGGTTTTAGAGTTGAGCCACAAGTCACGGTTACATCAAATAATCAAAATGCTCCGACAGATGTTGTTTATTGTAGGCACTGCGGAAAGCCAATGAAAAAAGATCAAGCAATTTGTTTGGGGTGCGGATTTGCGGCTGATAATGTTGCGAATAAAACTACTGAAAATGATATTCCCGTCGCAGGACTAAAAGTATTGAGCTTTTTATTCCCGCTCATTGGATTGATTCTTTACATAATGAACGCTGATAAAAAGCCTTATTCGGCAAAAGAATACGGTAAATGGACTTTAATCGGTCTTGCTGTTACTGTTGGTTTAGGTTCCATGATTATGTTTCCTTTAATATTTTAATATATCAAACAGTCTCAGAAGATTACACGCTTCTGAAAAAAGAGCGAACCTATATAAGAATATATTTAGCCTAAAATCAGATAGCAAAAGCGTCTTAAAACTCCTTAATGAATAAGGTTGTTTTAAGACGCTTTTAAAACTTTGAGGAGATACAAAGCAGTATCTCCTCATTTTTTGTTTAACTTATTTTGTCCCTGTTGAGCCGAAGCCGCCTTCGCCTCGGTCTGTGCTGTCAAGCTCGTCTGTCTCGATAAGCTCGGGAGTTTCGACGGGCTTTATTACCATTTGCGCAATTCTTTCATTCGGCTCAATAGTGTAAGGCTCGTCAGTCGCCTTGATAACGCCCACGCAAAT
>CAYUTE010000143.1:0-6149 GCA_964447545.1 uncultured Eubacteriales bacterium | reverse complement strand
GATGCCCGTAAAATTAAAGAGCAAAAAGATTTGGTTGTATATGAATACTTGTATAACGAGGATGTTGAAATAGCTAAACACACCGACATTAATGATGCCGCCCAAACAGTTAAATTAATTCCACCTGATATTTCAACAAGTGCTGTTGCTGAAGGCAACGTAAAAGAAATAGGCGCCGCAGCTGTTATAACGTTAACAGATAGCGTTCATTATACTAACGTTGTTCCGGGCAGAGAGTACACCATTAAAGGTGTGATTATGGATAAGGCCACCGGTGAAGAGCTTCTTATAGATGACGAAAAAATTACATCTGAAGTTACATTTACAGCGGAAAACAAAGATGGTGATATAAGTCTCGACTATACATTCGATGCCCGTAAAATTAAAGAGCAAAAAGATTTGGTTGTATATGAATACTTGTATAACGAGGACGTTGAAATAGCTAAACACACAGATATAAATGACGATGATCAAACTGTTAGATTAGTTCCTCCAGAGATTAAAAGCCTAGCCAGTATAAAGGATAAAATCGAAGAAGCTTTAGAAGAAAAAAAAGAAGAAGGCTCTGAAGAATCTGGTGAAGAATCCGGAGAAGGTAATACCGGAGGCACCACCGGAGGAACTCCAGAAGGAACTCCAGAAGGAACCCCAGAAGGAACTCCAGAAGGAACTCCAGGAGCCACGGGAGGTACTCCGGGAGGCACACCGAGCGAGCCGGGAGAAACTAGTGGCGAAGGATCCGGTGAAGGAAGCGAAGAAGGTCAAGAACAAGATAAGCAAGATGAAGAAGAAAAAAAAGAAGAAGAATTAGTAAAAGAAGTAACCACAAGTAGAACCGTAAATATTAATGATAAAATTTCATATTCGCATCTTGTTCCCGGCAGAAAATACACTATAAAAGGCGTTATTATGAATAAGGCGACCAGAGAAAAGAATCTAATACATGAAGAGCCTATGACCGGAGAGGTTACCTTTACCGCAGAGAAACCAGAAGGCTCTGTTGACATTGTATATACATTTGAATCTAGATTTAATATTAGCGATCCAACAGATTTAGTTGTATATGACATAGCCTATAATGAAGATGTTGAAATTGCTACTCATGAAGACATCGACGATGAAGATCAAACTATTAGAGTTATACCTTTAGTTGGAACAATTTATGGTGAATATACCCCCCCTGAAATTAAAGAAAAGGGTAAGGTAATGGAATTGTCCAAGACCGGCGAAGACAATACTAAAACAATAATTGCTATTTGCATAGCGGTTGTATCTTTGTTAATGTGGTTTATTCTTAAAAAGAAACCATCTAATAAATCATCTAAGTGAGAGGGGTGAATGAGTATTGAAAAAAAGAGCTTTAGCAACATTTTTAGCAGCATTTCTTTTGATGAGTAATAATACGGTTTTGGCAATAGGTGGTGAAAATATCACAAGAACCAAAGAATTCACATCAAGTTCAAAAACATCAAAAGGAGATTTTGATAAGTACATCATTAAGGAAGGCAAAAAATATAAGCTCCGCAAGGTTGATGCCGAAGTTATTTCAGAAACACCGGGTAAAAAGACAATCACTAAAAATGTCGATCTTGGAGAAACTTTTACCAAAGATAAAAATGCACCTGAAACTGATACGGAAGATGGTCTAACGGTAAGTCTTAAAGACATTACTTATGACGACACTACTATTACCGGTAGAACTACCAGTTATAGCTACGCATTCGAGTATGATGATGTTATAGAGGCTCCTAAGCCGGCTCCTAAAAGAGAAGTATCATTTGTTGATACAATAACCGGCAATAATGTTACCGGAATTCTAAATTTTCAGAGGCTCATTACCACTAAGCCTTTTGAGTGGAGAGCAGATGTTAATATCCCCATCATATTCAAGGTTTATGACGCTAGCTACTACGAAGTTAACGGTGACAGAATTCCTTACGATAACGACAAACCTAGTATCCAAGGCCACGAAAAAACGTTGTTAGAGATGCTCAAGCTCCCTCTTAAAAGTTATAGAATAGATGATTACAATTGGGACGGCGACCCTTATTTTGAGGATGGCATTGAATGCCGAAAAGCAATTTTAAATTGTTCAAGATATATAGCATCTTTCCGTACTGAGTATTTTGGAGAAAATATCAAGTTGCCTGATGCAGAGGGATATAAAGCGACTGCAAACTATGCGGTGGAGATAGACGATCCAACCAGTACTACCTATAAAATAAGAGCCACTGCAACCTATACCCCGTATCACCCTATTTTGTGGACTATTTTTTGGTGTGTACTATTAGCTTTAATAGCCTTGGCTATATGGTGGATAATTAAGAAAAAGAAAAAACCACTTCCTAATAAAGAAGAGGCAAAATAGTATTTAAAGCTAAATATAGCATAAAAATATTATTGATTTATATTAAGCAGAACACTTGTCGAGTATTAATCGATGAATGTTCTGCTTTTAAAATTATAGTAAAACATAAAGTTTAGTAGTAATATAAAGTTATAGATTATAAATATAAAAAACATGGGGTAAATAATGGATAAGCTGCATGGCGTGGTTGAACGTATAACATATAGTGATGAAGAAAAAGGTTTTAGCGTTGTAAAAATAAGAGCAAGTGGTTATCTTGAACTTGTAACAATCGTTGGTGATTTTTCAGGAATAAAAATAGGCAGTGTTATATCCGCAGAAGGCAAATGGTCTGTAAACCCAAAATTTGGACGCCAATTTAATGTTAGCACGTGGGAAGAATCTATCCCAACAGATGTTTATGGAATAGAAAAATATCTTGGTAGCGGTCTAATAAAAGGCGTAGGACCTAAATTTGCAAAAATAATAGTAGGTACTTTTGGAACCGAAACTTTTAATGTTATTGAAAACGAGCCACAAAGACTTTTAGGTATTCCGGGGTTGGGCCGTAAAAAAGCCGAGACCATAATTAAAAGTTGGAATGACCGAAAAGATATAAAAGACCTTATGATGTTTTTGCAAAAATCCGGAGTGGGGGCTTTAATTGGCCAAAAAATATTTAAGATTTACGGGAAAGAAAGCATTAAAAAAATCAAAGAAAACCCTTATAGGTTAATCGATGAAGTTTATGGAGTAGGTTTTAAAACAGCCGATACAATTGCTCAAAGTCTTGGATTTAACAAAGAGTCTTTTGATAGGTGTCGTGCGGGTATTTTGTATATTCTGGAATATTTTGCAAATTCCGAGGGGCATTGTTATCTTCCTGATGATGAATTGACGGTTAAAAGTTCAAAAATTCTTGGTATAGAAGATTCTAAAATTGTTATGACTTATGATTTTATGGTTAAGAATAATGAACTTATTTTAGATGATAAAAAAATATATTTGCCGTCTTTTTATAAATGTGAGGTTGGTGTTGCACGCAAGATTAAATCTATACGTGATTTCCCAATGTTTACTAGATATTCAGACGATGAGGTTAATAAATTAATTCTAGAAGCTGAAGAAAATAATAAAATAAATTATGATGAATCTCAAAAACAAGCTATAAAAACAGCTATAACGTCAAATTTTTCTATAATCACCGGGGGTGCAGGTGTAGGAAAGACAACCATAACAAAGGCTATAATAGATATATTTAGAAGTAGTAGGAAAAAAATAGCGTTAGCAGCACCAACGGGTAGGGCAGCAAAAAGAATGTCGGAAATGGCAAGAATGGAAGCAAAAACTATCCACAGACTTCTAGAAGCGCAACAAGGGGGAGGCTTTGCAAAAGACGCAGAAGACAAGCTCATTTGTGATGTGTTGATTGTAGATGAGTCTTCTATGGTAGATATTGTTTTAATGAATAGTCTTTTAAGAGCGGTTTCGGAAAACACAACTGTAATTTTAATCGGAGACGCAAATCAGTTGCCTTCGGTTGGCCCCGGAAATGTGCTAAAAGATATCATAAATTCGGGCGTAGTACCGGTTATAAAACTAACAAAAATTTATAGGCAGGCAAAAACCAGCAATATAATTCTAAACTCTCACAAAATAAATAGCGGAGAAATGCCGGATTTAAAAACAAAATCAGATTCAGACTTCTTTTTTATTGAAGAAAGTAATGCCGAGAAATCTGTTAGTCTGATTTTAGATTTATGTTCAAAAAGATTGCCTAAATATTACAAAGTTAATAAAGTTTCGGATATTCAAGTATTGACCTCCATGAAAAAGGGAGTGCTTGGTGCAGATAATTTAAATAGAGTTTTGCAGTCCGAGCTTAATAAAAGTAAGGCTTGTTTAAAGAGAGGCGCCACAGAATATAGATTAGGCGATAAGGTAATGCAAATTAAAAATAATTACGATAAAGATATTTTTAATGGAGATATAGGTACCATTTGTAGAGTAAACGAATCTTTAGAAACATTAGAAATAAATTTTGATTCAAGAATATTAAAATATAATATAGCTGAGCTTGAAGAAATATCTCTTGCATACGCCTGTACGGTACATAAATCTCAAGGCGGAGAATACCCTATTGTAGTTATGCCTGTAACAAATTTACATTATATTATGCTTGAACGAAATTTGTTATATACCGGCGTAACAAGAGCGCAAAAAGCAATTGTATTAATTGGTGAGCGGTCAGCGATTGCAAAAGCAGTAAAAAATAATGGTTCAAGGCTAAGATATACGTTTTTATGCGAAAGATTAGCAGATTAATTAAAATTTATAATATCGCTTACTTGTTTTTGGTTTGAGATTTATAAACCTATATGTTGTTTGTTAAGGTGTTGTGGGTGTGGTATAATAATTTTGTATGAATTGTTTTAAACCGGAAAAGTAGGAAAGTTATGAATAAGTTTTTCGAAAAAGTTTCTGAAGAAAAATTTTTTATTGCTGCAGGCATTTTAATGCTTGCGTGTATATTTTTATATAATTCGTTTTTTATTCCGGAAGTCCCTGCGGCTTACAGTTATAGAGGTGACGTTTCTGGCAATCGTGTTAAAACGAAAGATACAAAATCGGATTCTAAAAACAGATTGGTAAATATAAACAAAGCAGATGCAAAAACTTTAGCGGAAAATTTACCCGGAGTTGGCCCAAAGATTGCAGAAAGAATTATAGCGTATCGCAATACTCACGGAGGATTTCGTTCAAAAAAGGGTATTATGAATGTAAAAGGAATAGGCGAAAAAGCATATAAAAAATTTAAATCACGTATAGCAGTATAATTAAATTGATAAAAATAAAATTTTAATTTTATGATTAAAAAGTGTCTTAATAGAGAAGACTATCTTTATCAAAACTTTTAGATGAAGGTGGTTTTTATGGACATAAAAAAAGGTGACATATTTTATGCTAATCTAAGCCCTGTTATTGGTTCTGAGCAGGGTGGTATAAGGCCGGTACTTATAATACAAAATAATGTTGGAAATAGATATAGTCCAACCGTTATAGCTGCGGCTATAACTAGTAGCGGCACCAAGACAAATATTCCTACTCATATAAGTTTAACTTCTGATGGTAGTGGACTTGAAAAAGATTCGGTTGTGCTTTTAGAACAAGTTAGAACGCTTGATAAAAAACGTCTTAAAGAAAAGCGTGGGGCAATAGACAACAATGATATGAACCGAGTAGACAATGCTATTTCTATAAGTTTTGGACTTCCTTTATATAAAAATTCTACATATTATACCTGAGTGTGTAGAGTTAAATGCGATTTTAATATTGATAAATTAGAAATATATAATTATTTATATAAAAATAAAAACAACCCTTGCATAGAATAATCGCAAAGGTTGTTTTTGTATGTTTAGTTTTTTACTGACAATTTGTAAAATACCAGTGAGCAATGGCACACTCAATTTTACTTTTTTGCATTTTACAAGCAAGGTCAAATGGATTGACTATACTACCGCAATGTTCATAATTTTTTGCAGCACATCCGCCATTACAGTAAAATTTTGCCCAGCAATTTTTGCATTTGTTTTTATGATAAACAGTCATGTTCAAAAATGGCTTTTTCATTTCTTTGTGAAAGATGTTTTCATTTATATTACCCATTTTAAATTTTTCATTTCCCACCATTTGATGGCAAGCATATATATCTCCATTAGGTGTAATTGCTATGTAATCATTGCCACAGCCGCAGCCCTTTAATCTTTTTATGATGCATGGAGCATTGTTTACATCTATA
>CAYUTE010000142.1:0-3418 GCA_964447545.1 uncultured Eubacteriales bacterium | reverse complement strand
GATTACAGAACAATGGTTATTTCTCTGCGTCCGGAAATGAAAAAAAGTCGAGACCAATTAATAAACAAGCTTGTTGAAATTCAGTATGAAAGAAATGACATTAATTTAATCCGTAATAAATTTAGGGTAAGAGGCGACAGTGTAGAAATTTTTCCGGTTTCTTCTTCGGGCCACATAATAAGAGTAGAATTTTTTGGGGATTATATAGACAGAATTTGTGAAGTGGACCCAATTACCGCAGAAGTAAAATCGATTTTAAAACACGTTGCAATTTATCCGGCATCGCACTATATAGTGCCTCCGGAAAAGCTAAAAAGTGCAGTACAAAAAATTAGAGACGAAGCAAAACAACGTGCCGAGTACTTCCGTGCAAACGGTAAACTTATTGAAGCTCAGCGCATTGAGCAACGTGTGAATTATGATACGGAAATGCTGGAAGAAATTGGCTTTTGCAAAGGCATAGAAAATTACTCAAGAGTTCTTACAGGCAGACCCGCCGGAAGCGTACCTTGCACACTTATGGATTACTTCCCAAAAGACTTCTTGATGTTTATAGACGAATCTCACGTAACATTGCCGCAAGTAAGAGCTATGTACGCAGGAGACCGAGCCAGAAAAGAAAACCTAATAGAATACGGTTTTAGATTACCGTCTGCATACGATAATCGACCAATGAATTTTGATGAATTTTATTCTAAAATAAATCAGGTTATATTTGTAAGTGCAACACCGGGAGATTTTGAGCTTGAAAAAAGTCAAAACATAGCAAACCAGATAATTCGCCCAACAGGACTTTTAGATCCAAAAATAACTGTTAAACCGGTTAAAGGTCAAATGGACGATTTAATCTCTGAAATAAATAAAAGGACTAAAGTAGGAGAAAAAATCCTTGTAACTACACTTACCAAAAAAATGGCGGAAAACCTCACCGGATATCTAAAAGACTTTGACATAAAAGTAACATATATGCACAGCGATATCGATACTATCGAACGCATGAAAACCGTTAAAGATTTAAGAAACGGCGTAATAGACGTATTAGTAGGAATCAACTTATTAAGGGAAGGCCTTGATATCCCTGAGGTTTCACTCGTGGCAATCTTAGATGCTGACAAAGAAGGCTTTTTACGTTCCGAACGCTCACTTATTCAAACAATAGGTCGTGCAGCGAGGAACGCCCACGGCGAAGTAATAATGTATGCCGATGAAATCACAGAATCTATGGGAAAAGCAATAGAAGAAACTAAACGACGTCGCGAAATTCAATCCGAATACAATACCCAGCATAATATAACGCCTAAAACCATAGTAAAAGGCGTATCCGATATATTAGAAATATCAAGTAAAGAAGTTAAAAGCGGTAATAAATCCGCCAAAAAGTTAAGTAAACTTGAAAAAGAAAAACTAATAAAAGAACTTACTCGTGAAATGAAATTCGCGGCACAAATGCTTGAATTCGAACACGCTGCTTTCTTAAGAGATGAAATAGAAAAATTAAACGAAAAGTAGTTTTAGAATATTAAGGAGGGGCAAATATGAATGAAAAAATAATTATAAAAGGTGCAAAAGAACATAATTTAAAAAATGTAAATTTAACTATCCCGCGTGACAAGCTGGTGGTATTTACCGGACTTTCCGGTTCCGGAAAATCCTCACTGGCATTCGACACAATTTATGCGGAAGGTCAACGCAGATATATAGAATCACTTTCTTCATACGCACGTCAGTTTTTAGGCCAGATGGACAAACCTGACGTAGAGAGCATAGAAGGATTATCACCTTCTATTTCAATCGACCAAAAAACAACCTCAAAAAATCCGCGTTCAACAGTTGGTACTGTTACAGAAATCTACGATTATTTAAGATTACTCTATGCAAGAATCGGAATACCGCACTGCCCAATTTGCGGCCGAGAAATAACACACCAAACAGTTGACCAGATAGTAGATAAAATACTAAACCTAAAAGAAAATTCAAAACTACAAATTCTTGCGCCCGTTGCCAGGGGTAAAAAAGGAGAGTACGTTAAAGAATTAGAAAAAGCCAGAAAAGACGGTTTTTTACGTGCAAGAATCGATGGCGAGATTAAAGATTTATCAGAAGTAAAAAAACTGGCAAAAACCTATAAACACACTATAGAACTGATTGTAGACAGAATTATAATAAATCAGTCCTCACGCTCCAGAATAGCAGAAGCTGTAGAACTGGCATCAAAACTTTCGGGCGGAATAATAATTGCAAATATAGATTTTAAAGAGGATATTGTTTTCTCAGAAAATTATTCATGCCCGGAGCATAACATAAGTATAGAAGAACTTTCTCCCAGAATGTTTTCTTTTAATAGTCCATTCGGTGCATGTGAAAACTGCACCGGACTTGGCCTTTTTATGAAAATAGAGCCAAAGCTCGTAATTCCTGACGATACAAAATCTATAAATGATGGCGCAATAAAAGGCAGCGGATGGGCCATGGAAGGCAATTCTATTGCCGCAATGTACTTTAACGCATTAGCTGAAAAATATAAATTTTCACTGGATACGCCAATAAAAGATTTGCCAAAAAAAGTTTTAAATATAATCCTTTATGGAAACAACGGAGAAGTTTTAGAACTAAAAAGAAAAACTTCATATGGGGTTTCGGTGTATCATAACAAATTTGAAGGAGTAATAACAAGCCTCGAAAGACGCTTTAAAGAAACGAGCAGCAACTGGATAAAACAAGAAATTGAGTCTTATATGATAGAATCAAAATGCCCCGAATGCGAGGGCAGGCGACTTTCCAAAACCGCCTTGGGAGTAACAATCGGAGGCATAAATATATCCGAATTATGCGACAAGTCGGTAAAAGATATAATATCATTTTTTGAAAAAATAAAATTTTCAAAAAATGAGAGTGTAATAGCCGAACCAATATTAAAAGAAATAAAAAGTCGCTTAGAGTTCCTACAAAACGTAGGATTAGGATACTTAACACTATCAAGAAACTCGGGCACACTGTCAGGCGGAGAAAACCAACGTATACGCCTTGCAACACAAATAGGTTCATCATTAATGGGAGTTCTTTACGTTCTAGATGAGCCAAGCATAGGACTTCATCAACGTGATAACGATAAGCTTTTAAACACATTGAAACATTTAAGAGATTTAGGCAACAGCGTAATAGTTGTTGAACACGATGAAGACACAATGCATGCCGCAGACTATATTGTAGACGTCGGCCCCGGTTCAGGTGTTAACGGAGGAAAAATTGTTTGTACCGGTACAGTAAACGATATAATGGCATGTGAAAAATCGATTACAGGACAATACTTAACCGGTAAAAAAAGCATTCCCATACCCAAAACTCGTAAAAAAGGCAACGGAAAATATTTAACTGTTATGGGCGCTAAAGAAAATAATTTGAAAAATATAAATGTAAA
>CAYUTE010000141.1:0-3057 GCA_964447545.1 uncultured Eubacteriales bacterium | reverse complement strand
GTACAAAAAATTTCTTGTCTAGATTTATATCCGGAGAATCCAGTTAATTAATATTTTTGCTGAATATAAAGAGTTTTGCTCATCGCAATTATTTATTGCAATGAGCAGATTTTATTTTTTCATCTAGATTTTTTATTTCATTGGAGTTTTCAACCTTTTTCAAAGCACCGTAAGAGTATAAGATTATGCCGTCAGAATTATTTTTTAAAGACATTTCAAATTCGTCAGCTATAACATTAGTATTGTTTTTCCAAGTACCTTTATCAGCATCGGTGCCTATTTTATAGAGAGCTAGGCACGGTATGAGCTTTGTTTTAGGACTTTTGTTAATTCTTAACCACTCATCTAAAGTTCTTTTAAACGGCATTACGTCAAAATCTGTACTCCAATAGATTTGTGGGCAAATATAATCTGCATAGTCACCACATTCAAGCCATTTTCTAGGGTTAGCCCCAATTGTAATACATTTGTCAAGAACTCCCGGGGGCGAAACTCCAAATAAAACATTAGGATTTATTCTCTTTATTGTTTGATATGATTCTTTTATAAGTGCATCAACGCTGTTTTCGCGTTCGTTTCTTTGCCATTCGCTAAGATTATATTCTTGGGGATAAAAATAGTCATCAAAATCAATGCCGTCAACTCCGTAGTTTTCTACTATTTCTGCTATACCATCAGTTATAAGCTTTCTGGTTTCAGGATATTTCGGATCATAAATTTTTTCTCCGGAGAAGTCTATTAGTTTATCTCTGTACATCTCTGTTTTGCACGGATTGTTTTCAGATATTGTTTGAGGCGAATATTTTGTGCAAACTCTTAATGGATTTATCCAAGCGTGAATTTTTATACCGTTCTCGTGTGATTTTCTGACCATATATTCTAAAGGGTCGAAACCCGGGTCTAATCCTTGAACTCCCGTCAGAGTGTGTGACCACGGAAAGATTTTGGAACGATACATGGCATCTCCGTGTGATCTAACGTGTACGAAAAGAGTGTTTATTTTGTGATTTTTAGCTGTGTTTATTATTTCGTCGAATTTTTTTTCAAATGCTAATTTTGTTTCTTTTTCAGTGTGAACATCTAGGTCCATAAAAGTTACCCATAGTCCCAACATAAAATCGGGTTCATTTGTAGAAAATTCATTTTCTTTAGTTTCATTAGCTGTGCATAAACAAGTTTGAGATTCGGCTTCGGTTGATGGTGTATCAGTGCCGGTATCTTTTTTTAGACTTTTGCATATGCCAATTGTTGCTATAAGGAAAATGCAGGATATTGTTATGGATTTTAATGTTTTAAATTTCATTAATTTACACACCCGATTTTAATATATTTATAGCATTTTTTGTATTGTCGCTTTTAAATACGCATGTTCCGGAAACGCATATATCTACGGGGAATGATCTTGCTTTTTCTATCGTGTCAAAATTTATTCCGCCATCTAGTTGAATTTTTACATTTAGATTTTGCTTTTGAATTTCATTTTTCAGTAGTACTGCCTTTTCTAATTGGCCTTCCATAAATTTTTGACCGCCAAACCCGGGTTCTACTGTCATTATAAGGACTACATCAATATATTTTAAATATGGCAATAAACATTTTATGTCGGTTTTTGGTTTTGATGAAATTCCTACTTTTTTTCCATATTTTTTTATTTCTTTTATTACTTCTAAAGTGTCAGATTTAGATTCTATATGGAAGGTTATTATATCTGCGCCTGCATCGATAAAAGATTTTATGTAGTCGATTGGATTTTCAATCATTAAGTGTACGTCAAAAGGAAGAGTTGTTGCTTTTCTGACAGATTTTACAACGCTTGGGCCAAATGAAATATTAGGTACAAAGTGGCCGTCCATTATATCTATGTGAATCATATCAGCACCGGAATCGGATACTTTTTTGATTTCTTCACCTATTTTTGAAAAATCACAAGCTAAAATTGATGGGGCTATTTTCATAATGTATCATAAGCACTTTGCTTTAAAGCGCTTAAACACACCGCCTTTCTTTAATAAGTTTGTATATTAATAAATAATAACAAAATTTTATGATAATTCATAGTATGCTAATGGGAGTTGATAAAAATGAAGACAAATAATAATTGCTCTTTTAGTGGATGCAGCTGCGGTGTAGCCGGCACCATATTAGGGCTAATTTTTGGAATTATTATAGCTATTTTATTTTCGCTTGGCTTTACTCCGTTAATTCTAGTTGGAGTATGGGTAGCGTTTAGCATTGGGGCACTTGTTCTTACTTATCTACTAATAACAGCTCTTGTGCGCTCTTGTAATGAGTCTTGTTGTGCAAGTACATGTCTTTGCAAATACGCAGGCTGTATGCTTATAGGTTCAATAGGAACAATACTTGCCGCTTTGGCAGCAGTTTCAATAACACTTGATATAGCAGTTACTTCTATAGTTGTTTTAATAGGTGTTGGCACATTCTTTTTTGTGTTTATGATTTCTGCCCTATATTCTTACCTCAAGTGCTTTATAAGAGGAATGTAATATAATTTAAAATTTTATTATTTAAATTATTATTTTTTATGTCTGCCGTGTTTGTACGGCAGGCAATTTTGTTTTATTTTTTGCAAGATAAACAAAAACATTAATAAAAACAAAGTTTAATTATATCTCCAAAAAATTAATTATTTAAAATAAGTGCTTGACATTGTTTCCATGAGATGGTATGATTTATTATGTTGAAACTGCGAGGCGGATGGCTCTCCAAGGTTAGAAAGCCTTGCTTCATAATTTAAACCTGAACTATATATTAGATGTTGGGTTTTTGGGAGCATAGCTCAGTTGGTTAGAGCACTTGCCTTACAAGCAAGGGGTCACAGGTTCGAGTCCTGTTGTTCCCACCATTAAGTTAGTATTATGGCCCGGTAGTTCAGCTGGTTAGAACGCTAGCCTGTCACGCTAGAGGTCGACGGTTCGATCCCGTTCCGGGTCGCCATTAAATATATTTATGAATTTTTTGGTTTGATGATTAATATTAATTTAATGAAGAAAGTTAAAATCAGATGCCTCTGTAGCTCAGTTGGTAGAGCAAAGGACT
>CAYUTE010000140.1:0-2126 GCA_964447545.1 uncultured Eubacteriales bacterium | reverse complement strand
AAGTTCAGCCTTAATATCTTCCATTGTGATAAGACCGTATTCAAGACTTTCCTTCTGATCGTCCGACAGCATATCCTCGGTTATTTCAACTTCCTGCGAACCGTCAATAATTTCACATTTCAGACCAACCTCATAATAGCGGTCATCATCGACGTTGAATCTCTTGTTGATAACCTTTGCTCTGCCAATAGTCTTTTCGTCACCCTCTGCACTATTAACAAGTGTAATAGGTACGCCAAAATAACTCTTTGTACTGCTGTCGTATTCTCTTACAAAACCGTTAATATAATACTTGCTATTACTCTCATAAGAGTTATCGTCAATAGCGTTTTCCGTAAAGAACAGACAAAGATTCGCACTGCTGCTTATTGGAGTATCATCAGGTACACGATAAACCTTATTGACTACAAAATTTCTGTAATACTTGCCCTCCCAATAACTAAACACGACGTTACCGGAAACCTTAAACTTCATGTTCTTAATCTTATCGTTTGAAACAAGTTTGTTAAGATATTCAACAAAATCCCATTCCGACAGAAATTCCTTTCTTTTTGCGTTAGATTTTGCCAAAGCTGTTTCAGCTTCTTCAAGTGTCTTATACTCACAATCGGTAGGGATTTCGCCTAATTTCATCTTGTCCGCAATGTCCTTTATTTTATATCTGATGGTTGAGATTTCCGTATCAACGATATACTTTGCAAACATAGGCACAGCCTTTATGTAATCGGGGTTAAACCTGTCCTTAAAAGGAAACTGTGTCTTAGTATACTGCCTTTTACCGCCTACGTTCTCTTCGATCATAGTATAGATAAGACCATCATTCTTTTCGGGATAACAACCACCTTCTGCCTGAACCATATGACGGTTATTGCCGCATACCATATTAAATTTCAATGTTCTCTTAGTCCAACCAGACGAGAATTTTCTTTCCTCATATCCCTTGAAATTCTCCGTGTTCTTAATCGGTTTTATAGTACCAACAAAACTAAATGTGTTATACAAAACAATTCCTCCTTGATATTAGTTTTTCTTTTAAATTACTGCTGCGTTATCACGTTGCTAAATCATTTTACAGACCTCTCCTTTCCGATAAAAGTATCTATATCATCACTTATAACAAGTGTAATTTTCGTCCGACAACCACCCAGATTGTCGGAACACGGAGGGAAAATCAAATGAAGTTATCACACACCTTTCTAATCGTGACAATGGTTGGGGCGATAGGATTTGAACCTACGGAATCACGGAGTCAAAGTCCGTTGCCTTACCGCTTGGCTACACCCCAATAAAATATTTTTGACTCAGCTATTTCAATCCACGCATATATACGAATTGCATCGGGAAAATGCTCGATTTAACTCACATATCATGCGACAATTTCATACAATTTGCATATGTGTTAAATGGTTATACAAGCAATACCTACTTTGCGTAGTACAAAATGCACAAACATTTCACACTTCCACTACCAGTTTCTTGTATCTACTTCGTACGAATCTATCGGACATTTTATGTATACTTGACATTCGCACAGGCGGCGTTGAACCTGCAACCTTATGTATTCAACAGTTATTTAAGTCTGTTGCTCTTTACTTTTTGCGTAATATAATATATTTTTCGATGCGTTAATATCTCTGTCGTGATATGTGTCACACATGGGACAATTCCATTCCCTCGTGGATAATTCCAATCGGGGAAGAACATAACCACAACAACTACAGCGTTTGCTTGAAGGTGTCCATTGGTCGATAGCAACTATTTTTCTGCCATACCAATTTGCTTTGTAATTTAACATAGATAATACCGTACCCATAGCTGCATCTGAAAGTGCATTTGATAAACACCTGTTTCTGAACATTCCAGACACGTTAAGAGTTTCCGTACCAATAAAACTGTTATTCTCTATGATCTCTTTTGTTATACGGTGATTATAGATTTCTCTCTGCTTTGAAATTTTGTTATGTAACTCTGACAGACTCTTTGCAGTTCTCTCATATGATTTTGAAACTTTGGTGTCTTTGTTCTTTTTATATTCTGCTCTGAATTTCTCATTAGCCCAACCCCACCTACGGCTCAACATACGGTTTAATCTTTTTATATGTTTCTGATTAGTTTTCTTAAATTTG
>CAYUTE010000139.1:0-2145 GCA_964447545.1 uncultured Eubacteriales bacterium | reverse complement strand
AAGCAATATTTATTAGCAAACACAAAACGCAAAAGAGCGGTTAAACAAATTGACCGCATAACAGGAAGATTGATAAATGTGTTTCCAAGTATTAACGAAGCAAGCAGAAGTACAGGAATTCCGTTATCTAATATAATTTTTTGTTTTGAAAGGCAAACAATCATATACGAGGAATTGTGTGTGGTGCTATGTTGAGGTGTAATATGAAAAGATTAACAGATAGACGATTTATTGGCTTAAATGGTTCTTTTTTAGGAGTATCATACGAGGAAATAAAAAAAATTGCTCGTACAAAACAACCTTCTGTCAAAGAACTTTATGAAAGACTTGGTGAATATGAAAATGCCATTGAAGATGGAAATTTATTAAAACCACCATGTACAATAGGTACTCCGCTTTTTGAGTTAGTAACATATTATACGGATATAAATAATTGGCGAGTACAAGAAGGCTATTGTTCTATGCTACAACAAAAAGCAGATAAAAGTTGGAAAGTAAGATTTTCTTATGGTTGTGGTAGTTGTCATGATGTAACAGAAGATAAATTTGGTAAAACAATTTTTACAGACAGACTTCAAGCAGAAGCAAAACTCAAAGAATTAAAGGAGAGAAGATGAAAAGATTTACGAAATATCGTGATAATGGCTATCCTAAGTTGGAAGCGTGCGATTTATGGCGAACGTCAAACTGCAAAGAAGATTGTGTGCACTGCGAGGATTTAACAAAAGCAATAAGACAACTTGCTGAATATGAGAATAAAATCGAAAGCGGACAGTTGGTAGAACTACCTTGTAAGATTGGTGATACTGTTTATAAAGTAGATTTAGACAGAAAAACAGTTTTAGAGGGTGTGGTAAGAAAAATCAACTATGTTTTTTGTGATAAATGCGAAAAAGAGTATTACATATATGCCGACTGCGGAGATAGGTATAAAAAATTGCCTTGGAAAAACGTAATAATAGGTTTTGTTTTTTATCCTGAAAAAGATTGGAATATAAGCACGTTTCTAACAAAAGAACAAGCTGAAGCAAAACTTAGAGAATTAAAGGAGTAAATAAAATGGGCTTTTTTGATAGTTTAGATACAGAATTACAAAAAGATTTAGTTAATTTTGTTAAAGAAAGTGAAAATAACCATAACCCACGAAAACTTAAGTTGTTTCTTGCTGAAGCATTATTGGAAGATATAGTAAAAGGTGATAGAGAAATTAGTGAGATAGCAACTAATCGGAAAACAGGTGATGTTTTTGTAAAGTTTAGTTTTACAGAAGATGCTATGAAAGAATATTTGCAAAATTGCACAAAGAAGGAGAAAAAGAAATGAGAGAAATTTTATTTAGAGGTTTTCATCCTAACGAGAACGGTGAAGAAACAATTACACTTAATGGCAAAAAGATAAAGGGCAAGTGGATAGAAGGCAATGTTTTTATAGACGATAAAGGCGAAAAGGCGGAAATTCTTATGGGTTATACAAATTATCGCATTTCCTTCGATATTATTCCTGAAACCGTAGGTATGTTTACAGGCTTAACCGACAAGAACGGTAAGAAGATTTTTGAGGGTGATATTATTAAGGTTGGCTCAGAAGATTCGAATGTTTTGGTAAAAATAGGAATCGGAAAAATGAACAATGGGTACTATAAAGTAATCGGAGTTTACGGCGAATATAAGGGCATACGTAGTGTAGTGGCAATAGTTGAAGAAGGTTATGATGTTGTCGGCAATATTCACGATAACCCTGAACTTTTGGAATAAGGAGTAGAAAAATGGATAATCTAACGGCATTGCAAGCATTAGACGAAACAATAAGCGCATTAGGCAAAAGCAAAGAAGCAGTAGAAGAATATGAAAAAATTCTCAAAATGGTTTCAAATTCAGCGAAAGAGGGCAAAGTTTCTGTTGATATTGATAAGTATAAGTATGAATATGATATAGGACTATACTCAATTTTATGTTTAAAACGAGACGGTTTTCGTGTTAGAACATTTGAAACAGTTCGTTGTAAATCTTACACCATTAGTTGGGATGTATTTTAATTGAGGAACAAAATGAAAGCAAAGATAATTATAGAAATTAATGAAGAACTGCTTGATTTTTTTATGAAGTCAGACAACATTTCAAGTGTTGACGAACTAAAGGGGTATTT
>CAYUTE010000138.1:0-1711 GCA_964447545.1 uncultured Eubacteriales bacterium | reverse complement strand
TGGATTTGTAACAGATTGATCGTTGTAACCTCTTTTAATCTTATCGAGTTGAGTTTGATAATCACTCATTGTAACAAGATTTTTAAGAGCCTGTTGTCTTTGTGCTTCTAAATTCTTGATAGCGTTATCGTTTAAAGTTGCACCTGAAAATTGATAAACAAAATCATCGGGAGCATCGGCAAAATTAGGATTTTTAAGATGTTCCAAAGAATATTTAAACTGTCCTATCTCGTCTCTTCCGTTTTTTAACGAAACAACAAAAGATGTTAATTCACGATTAGCGTTAAAAAATTCTTTTACACTTGTTTCACCAAATTTACCCAATTCATTAGTTACGGTTTTTATAGCAGCATTTGTTTCAGCCCAACCAACAATGTTCTGATTTATCGGTGCTACGGTCATTCCCATAGATTTTCTAACGCTATCTATTGGACTATTTGGGTTCGCACCAACAAACGCTTTTTGTACACTACTTGCAGTCTGCATTGCTTGTTTGCTGATATTGTTAAGTTGATTTTGAATATTTGATGAGTTTATGTCACCTAAATTCAAATTAACATTCAAGTTCATATTTGCAAGCTGCGACTGAATTATTTTTGCAGTTTGCTGAACATTAAGTTGAGCAATCAATCGTAAAGCGGGATCACCGTTCAATGCTTTTTCTAATTGAGGAATATCTCTGTCTTTTATTCTTTTATGAGTACCCTCGACATCAAGCTGACCGCCTAAGTTAATCAAATAATTATATTGCATTGTATTTTCACCACCTTAAATTATATTATCTTGTATGAAATTCCTTCTGAATCTAAGTAATCTGAAAAAGCCTTTAATACAGTCTTTTTTCTATGAATCATTTCATTACTATCAGTCCAAAACTTAACAGGTCTCCGACCTTCTCTTGGAAAGTTGCTTCCATGTACACCCATATCGGCATATTTAACAACCCATTCAGGGTCTTTTTTACATACAAACAAGCCATTTTCATCTACTTCGTCATACTGCAAATTCGAGGTGTCAATATATACTTGAATACCAACCGAATTTTTGTTATAAACCAATTCAGAAGTCACACAGCTATTCAAAAATTGATATGTTCGATTATACTCTTTGGGGTCATAGTCGTCATACCATGCCATTAAAAAATTATCTACGATAAATTCAACCTCGTTAGCAATTTCCACAGTGCCATTAGCAAGTATTTGCTTCATAGCATTTCTTAAATCACGTTCATTATTTATTACCACATTTCACCAACTCCAAATATTTTAAAAGAGTTCTATGTTCTGATTCAGCTAATTCTTTATCATCATTATAAACATTTACCCTTAATCGCGTATTCTTTTTTAAATCCAAAGACAACACGCCGATAAGAGATTTTGCATTTACGTTTCTATCCAATGTTGTAAAATATATACTCGACTTTAATTGCTGGATTTTGTATACCATATGTTGTATATCTCTTCCAGTTATATTAGAGTCAAGTTCGATAAAACTTGATACACAATTCATTACTCATTTTCACCCTTATCCTTGTTTTCAATAGCGTGTTTTGCGATAACTTCCGATATTGTTTTTGTGTCAAAGTTGCTAAAAGTGTCTTTAAGATCATTAAGTATTGGTAAAACCTCTTCTATGTTCATACCTTTTAATTCTTTATCAACATTCTTAATAAGATTATCAAGACTCTCGGTAAGTGAGGTAAAAGACTGAT
>CAYUTE010000137.1:0-2579 GCA_964447545.1 uncultured Eubacteriales bacterium | reverse complement strand
TGTATCCGAAAAGTTGCTGTTTATAACACCGCTAATATACATTGAAAATATACCAAACAACTGTAATGATTTATCTATAATTTCCGTAATAGCAGCCGCTATTATGAAAGGTCTGTTTGAAAAAGCTTTAAATAAACCAATTATAGACAGAATAGCAGTACCTAAAATAATAACAGTAAAAACATTATTACGTATAAGAAGCATATTGACCGATTCTCTATCAAACACTGTGTTGTCTTTATAATAAGATATATTTTTAATAAAAGCTGTAATTTTTCTGATTGCCATTGTAAGTAAACAAAGAGGAACAATAAACGCCGATTTAGAGCTTTTATAAAGCTTTAGAATATATAACACTAATAATATTGCAACAATTAAAGAACAAACCATAGAAAAAATTCCATCTGCCGAAGGAAATTTCGTTATCAATTCAGACTCATAACTGCCGTCAATTCTAAAATATCCATGGCTAATAAAATATGTAGCACAGCCTAAAACAGTGCATATCAAGGAAATAACGGATAATACAACTATCGGTATTCTGCATTTTAGCTTCCGCTCTTCAGTAAACACAATTTGATTCATACATTTGTCCCCTTTACTCTTTGTGAACAGCTTTTTTGTATTCTTCTTCAGTAATTATTCCTTGTGAGTAGAGTCTCTCAATTTCCAACTGCCTCTTCAAATTAAGACTGGTTTGCGTTTCCGGATTTATTTCTCTATTGCGAGTATTCTCTTCAATTGAGCATACTTTTTCAATAATCTCACCGAATCCATAGAGTAGCCAAGAAGAAATCCAAGCCGCCAAGCAGCCTATTGCCATTACGATAATCCCGAAGCCGAACATATCCTCATCAGCAAACATCATAATGCTTCCAATTATTACTGCCATAACAGCTTCAAGAACTGCAACCGTTTTTGAAAGGCCCTTAATTTTTCCACCTATGTTGCTATACATAAATAAAACCTCCTAAAAATAAAAAAGTGCGCAGCCGAAGCCACGCACCGAAAAACGCAACTCCGATTGTCGCCAAACAAATCTTAAATGCAAAAGGTATACCCTAATACGAATCAAGAGGAATTGCGTTTGTTACCGAATTCAGTTTGATTCGTATATACAATAGGATATAATACCCCTATAAAAAATAAAGGAATACCCATTTTTGTTATTAAGATTTGTTTGGCATAATTAGTTTACCACACTTATTGTAAAATATCAATAAAAAAGCTAAACAGCATACGGATATTAACTAAATTGAGATTAAACTCCGACTCAAAAAGAAAACTCACTCAAAATTAGAGTGAGTTAAAAACAATCATTATTGAAAAATATAAAACGGATTATCATGATGTTTCTTTAATTCAAGAGTGCAAAGAAAAGTTATCGGAAACAGATAAAAGAATAAGAATGTTTAAAAGCAACTGCAATGGGTAAATTTTGTCACATAAAGCATTGTATAATCACCACAAAAGATGTAAAATAAACCAATGTTGATATGGAACTTAAATTTACAGTAATAAATTGGGCAAAATTTTCGAGGAGTTAAAGAAATGACCTATGTAATATCTGACCTGCACGGTTATCCGCTTGAAAAATTTAAAAAATTGCTCGGGCAGGCTGAATTTTCCGACAATGATTTTCTTTACATACTTGGAGATGTCATTGACAGAAACGGTGACGGCGGAGTTGAAATGCTTTGCTGGCTTTTGGAGCAGTCTAATATTCAGCTTATTCTCGGCAATCACGAAGCAATGCTGTTGTCCTGCGAATTTGTTTTTGACGAAATTACAGATGACAGCATTAAAGCTCTGACGGCAGAAAAAATTGAGCTTTTGAACAATTATATGCTCAACGGCGGAACTTGCACTTTAAACGCTTTAAAAAAGCTTAACGCTTCATCTCCCGAAACGGTTGCAGATATTTTTGATTATCTGCGTGACGCTCCGTTATATGAGGCTGTAACGGCGGGCAATAATGACTTTTTGCTCGTTCATTCGGGGATTGACAATTTTGATAAAAATAAAAAGCTGTCACAGTATACAGCCGATGATTTTATATGGGCTTGGCCGAGTATTGAGGATACATATTTTGACGGTATTATTACTGTTTTCGGTCATACTCCGACTATGTCATACGGAAAAGAATACACAGGTAAAATTCTGAAAACAAAGACGTGGATAGATATAGACGTCGGCGCAGGTTTCGGTCAAGAACCGATTTTGTTAAGGCTTGACGATTTTAAAGAATTCAGGTTATAAAAAGCTGTTGCATATTGCGAGAGAATAAAAAGGGGAGGGCGTGAAAACCCTCCCTTTTATATAATGACAGATTAAAGCTCCGCCTTTATAGTTAAAAACTGACTAAAACTCAAGTGAGCTTACGAGCTGGCAAATCATTTGATTATCGGTTATATCCGATGCGGATTTGTCATAATAAGTAACCGTATAAAATGCACCGTCTTTATTGTTTGAATGCCAAATACAAGCGCTCCAAATAACCGTACTTTTGGCACCGTTAGGTGTTGTTATTTGACGTCCTTCAATTAATCCACAGTATATTCCGTTGTCAAACGATGACA
>CAYUTE010000136.1:0-1947 GCA_964447545.1 uncultured Eubacteriales bacterium | reverse complement strand
AAATTGGTTTTAGATATTTAACTAATAAAATTGATTTTCAAGAAGTACATCAAGGTTTACAAGATGTATTAATTGAGTGTCAAATAATGACAAAATGTTATAATACCCATAAAAAAATTGATAAGTCAATAAATCGGCTTTGTTGGAAAATTCCAACAGCACACCATAAAAAATTTATTGAAAAAAATTTAAAAAATGTATTGACAAACAAATAAAAATATGATATAATAAGTATGTAATCAAAAAGAAAAGGAGTAATTAAGAGTATGACAAAAATGTTAATCTTTGATATGGATGGTACAATTGCTGATTTTTACAGCGTTGAAAATTGGTTAAGCATGGTAGAGAATGAAGATTCAACACCTTATGAAGTTGCTGAACCCATGGTAGATATGGAAAAATTGAAAATTCAACTTACTACTTTATCCGCTTTAGGTTGGACAATTGCCGTTACAAGTTGGTTATCAATGAATAGTACGCAAGACTTCAAGGCTAAAACAAGACAAGCCAAAAGAGAATGGCTTGCAACAATGAATTTGCCAATTGATGAAATGCACCTTGTACAATATGGTACACCAAAGCAGAAATGCACAAAAGGGGACATACAAATTTTAATTGATGATAATTTAAAAGTCAGAGATGATTTTGAAAATTTATCCAAAGGTAGATATGCAATTAACCCGCAGGAAATTGATATTCTTGATTTTTTAACAAGCTTGATTGAACTTGAAAAAATTTTTTAAAAAGTTTTGAAAAAAGGCTTGACAAATAAATAAATCCATGTTATAATATAAGAGTAATAAGGGTTGAGGAAGTCAACCGAAAACCCTTTTACATAAATCTAATCAATATAATAAAATTTTAAAAGGAGTTGTTTTATATGACAGAAAAGAAAATGACAAAAAAGGAAATCTTCAACGCAATGCTTAACTATGAGGGCAAGGTTGCTGACAATCAAATGTTTGTTGACTTCATTATGCATGAGATTGAATTGCTTGAACGTAAGAACGGCGGAAAAGGCAAACTTACACCGCAACAGGAAGTAAACGAGGAAATTCAAGCAAAAATCCTTGAAGTGCTTGATGAGCCTATGACGGCAACGCAAATTATGAAAGCAGTACAACCTTACTTTGCCGAAGTACCTCTTACCAATCAACGAATTTCCGCACTTTTGAGGAAGTTGGGCGATAAAGGTACAGGTGAAGTAGAAAAGTTTTCAGAAAAGCGAGTAACCTATTTCCAAAAGGCAACAGATAACGAGTAAAAGTTTTAACTCTTACATAGGGGATTGGGGTTAATCCTCAATCCCATCAAAAGGGGGTTTTAAATGAACGAGGAAAAAATTCTACAATTTATGAAAGCTCTTGATTTAACAAGAGAAGAAGCGATCGAGTTAATCCAAGAGGATGAAGAAATTGACAAAATGACGGTTAAGGAAACAGAAAACGACCTTACGCCAGAGCAGAAAAAAGCAATAAAAAAAATTAAGGGCGGTGCTAAAGCGGTTGACGCATACGGCAAAAAGCGTAATGTGCAAAGAAAAGCAGATGATGACAAAATCGTTTTAATGGATTTAATAATTGAGTTGTTGAATCAAAATGGTTATAATTCAATTCAACGAACCAAGGAAGGGCAACTTGATTTTAAAAAAGATGATAGACGATTAAGAATTGTTTTATCAGCACCAAGAAAATAATAAATGGGGACGCAAAAGTCCCACAAGAAAAGGAGTAATTAAAAAATGAAAGACTATACATATGTAACAGCAGACATTGTTTCAACTTTAAATATAGGTTTATATTTAAAATCAAAAGACGTTAAATTTATTAAAGCCTATAACGAAAAAATACTTACATCAGATGCCGAGGATGAGCGATATGACAAAATAGTTGATAGAATTGAAAAACAGGTAGGGATGCCTTTTGGCTTTAAATCTAATAAAAATGA
>CAYUTE010000135.1:0-2212 GCA_964447545.1 uncultured Eubacteriales bacterium | reverse complement strand
GGTTGAAATAACAAGAAAAAATGGTAGATTTGTAACATTCTGCCATTGTAAATGTGATTGTGGGAACGAAAGTGTTGTTCCTGTTGGCGCATTAAACGCAGGGAAAGTAAAATCTTGCGGTTGCGTTCACAAATTTAATTTTGAAAAATATAAGAATAAAGAGTATAATGGAAACATTGTATTAGAATTATTAGACGAGAATAAAAAACAAGTTTTATGTCAATGTGGTTGCGGAAACAAATTTATTTGTAGGATATTTGATTTAACATCACATAAAAATCCTATATTAAATTGTGGGAAATGCGGTATAAAACTTGAAATGCCCGTAAAGGCTTTTAGGTTTCAAAAACCGACAAGGCTTGAAAATATTTATTGTAAAATGAAAGAAAGATGTTATAACAAAAACGAACCCGCTTATAAGCATTATGGTGGTCGTGGTATAACAGTTTGCAATGAGTGGCTAAAAGGCTATAAATACTTTGAAAAATGGGCTTTGAGTAATGGTTATGACGAAACCTTAACTATTGATAGAATAGATGTTAATGGCAACTATGAACCGTCTAACTGCCGTTGGGCAACATTGGTACAACAGGCAAGGAATAAGCAGAAAACTAAAAGATATGAATATAACGGTGGGTTTTATTGTTTGGCTGAAATTGCAGAAATGGCAAACACTAATTATTATACATTAAGAAGTAGAATAAAAAGTGGTTGGGATTTAGAAACAGCAATAAATACTCCTGTAAGGGGAAATAGGAATAAAAACAATGAACCGAAGAATGAGATACAATAGGCGTAGGCCTAACTTTTTCTACTACGATGTAACCCCATACGGCGAGAATAACGAGTTTAATTGCGTTACTCGTGCGTTGACGCTTGTATCGCATTTACCATATTATACAGTACAAAGACTGTTAATTGAAAATGCGTGTACGAATAACTGCGATAAACTCGTAATGTCTTGCTACGATAACCTTTTAGAAGATTACTTCGGCTATGAAAGACAAGATATAAATTACAAGTACACGGTTCAAGAAGTTGCCGATATGTACCCAAACGACACAATACTTATAAGGATAAACTCGCACCTTACTTGTGCAATTAACGGCATTGTAACGGATATATTCGACTGCACCAACGAGCTTGTTGATGTACTGTGGATAAAAACTTAATAACTTAAAAGAGAGTAGGTTTTCTACTCTCTTATCTTTTTGTTCTTTCGTTTTTTAAGTTGTTCAATAACCTTTAATTCGCCTTTTCTATATTTACTGCATATATTCCCTTTGCACTCACAGCATTTAAGGTTGCACCACAAAACCGTTTTTGCCGTTGTGCCTCTATACTGCATACATTGAGAAAAGAAACAGTTGGCGCATACTTTTTTGTTTTCTTCTTCCTTTTTGCGTTCGTTATTTCTCTTTGCACTTAAAGCGATATGAAGTTCCTTATGACAACTTTCGCATAAAAACATTAAATCGGATAACGGTTCGTTCCCCAAATTCTTATAAGTCTTATGGTGTATGTGAAAGCCGTACCGTACAACCTTTCCGCAGTTCTCGCAGGTATAATGCTGTTCCTTTGCCTTTTGAAGTCGTTTAAGTTGCCATTCATCACTTTGCAAGTACTCGGTATAAAACTTCCTGTTTGACTTATTAACAGTTTCAGTTTTTTTAAGTTTTCTATTCTTACGATTATATTTTCTCATATTTTAATTTATTTATCAAGTATTTAATATAATGTGTTTCAGTTATCTAAAAGAAACGAAACGGAAAAACAAGTTACGAGAAGAATAAGTAAAGCAAAGAAAAGAAAGAAAAAATGCCCCCTACCCCCAAAAAAGTTCTTCCCTACGGTTGCGTACCTACTTACACCCGATTTCGTGTAATGATTGTGTATTCCGTACCCTTTCAGTTGCCCACAACGGCTATAACACTTTTTCGTATGGCGGTGTGTTAGCCAACAAGTTTATAGACTTTGACATTTATTGGTCTTTATTATTGGTATGAAAAAGAGAGAAGTCGTTTTTAGGTGATAGATAAAACTTCTCTCTTTACATATAAAATTTCGCTGATACGAAATAATATACCTATTTAGTTTATTACCTATCACCTATATATAGTATAGCACATTGTTTACGATATTGCAAGTGTTTTCGAAAAAAAATAAATATCAAAAAAAATCAAAATAAATATGAAAAAACTCTTGACAAGGG
>CAYUTE010000134.1:0-4856 GCA_964447545.1 uncultured Eubacteriales bacterium | reverse complement strand
CTAGCACAAAGAAGAATGGTAATACCTACTTCTACTATTATTGCAATGGTTGTAAGATTGAATTTAAAGAAAAAATTACAAACGACTATTTCAATCAGTTCATTAGTGAATTGATTTATGTATAAAAATTGTTAAAGCGAATGAGTAAAAAATTCATTCGCTTTTAAATTTAAAATAAAATGTTGATTTAATATATAGGTAATGCAATTTGATTTTGAAATTTGTAAATCTAATTTCATATAAATAGATGTGTCCATTGGACTATTGTTGTAACTACTAATCTCATAGAAACCTTGTGTATTGTAATTTATGTGTGTATTTAAATATCTAATTTTAATCCTACACCAACTTCATAAACTTTCATTTGTTTTGCAATTTCTATCTTGCATTCAAGTGAAACACAATGACATGGATACAATAACTTAATATCATTGTCTTTTAAATATTTGATGGTATGTTTTAATCTATCATCATTCTCAAACAAATGAAAACCTCCAATAATACCATATATTCGTTTATCATTACAAACCTTTTTAGAATATTCAATGATGTTACAAATTCCACTATGCGAACAACCGGTGATAATAAATAAACCTTTATTACTTTTATACACAATAGCAGAGTCATCTTCTATTATATCATCTATTTTTTCACCATTAATAATACTTTTGCCTATAGTATATCTTGACTCAAAATCAATGGATTTAGGTATTTCACCTAGATAAGTAATATGTTCACTAATTTGAATGGGCTTTTTCGATAAATTTAATTTACATACTTTAGAAAGTTCCTCTTTTGACAATGAACTACCAATATATAATCCAGTATCATCCTCTTTATAATTAAAGCATTCTGGATGAGAAATTAATTCGATATCTCTCTTTTCTTTAAGAAAATATTTAAGTCCTCCTGTATGGTCATTGTGTCCATGAGATATAACAAGTTTATTAATTTTATTCAAATCAATATCCATCTTTTTAGCATTTTCTATAAATGCATTTGAATAACCTGTATCAAATAAAATTCTATGTTCTCCATCTTCAATATAATAACTTACAGCTGGTTCTCCTAAATAATACATATCCGTAAATGTATTATTATCTTCCAACACTTCTAACTTCATTTTATTACTACACCTTTCATTATAATTTTTACTTTAATTTTCTCGTTTTTTACCGATATACATAATATGTTCGCTATATCCTAAAATACTTTGTATTTCCGATGTTGCTTTTAAGTAATCAATCCATAATTCAAATTCTTCCTTTGAAAAACTATTGACTTTATTTTTAATTAATCTAGTTACACCATCTAAAGATACATGATTTAATTTGGCAATATTGAAATCTTGCATAATTTTTTCTATTTTCGTTCTCTAAATGATATAGTGGTCCTAAACACAAAACAACATCAAAAGTATTATCATTATATATAGACATATCTAAAGCATTACTTTGAATAGCTTTAATATTCATATCAGAAGTAATTTTAGATTTTAGAATATCTAAATTATGTTGAACTAATTCTAAAGAATCAACTTGATACCCCTTTTTTGAAAACATTAAGGAGTAAGCTCCTGTTCCTGCCCAATTTCTAATATGTTCATTCCCTTTTTTAAATATTTATCAATCCAATAATTTGTTAGAATAAATTCTGTTTTATGTTGCAAATCTTTTTCAAGTCTACCGTCCTCTATATAATTATTATAGTGTTTATCTACACTCATTCTATTTTGCCTTCCTTAATAATACTATTACAAATTTGTGCTTTTATCAATAAATAAAAAGGAATAAAAATAATTTATCAAAACTACTTGAAAGTTTATAAACCTTATGTTGAAGTAAAGACAATAAACTGATTGATATTTGTATCAATCGTCAAGAGAGCCAAAAAAGTTGTAGATAACTATTTTGTTGGCACCATAAAGGTTAATACACGCACATCTATTATAGATGTGCGCTTTTTATGTATTACAATGAGTTCATATTATAAATAATAATACGTTTTTTATTAATGAAAATATTTTAAATTCATGGTATAGTGGTAAGCGAAGGTGAGTTGAAATAATGAATGTTAACAAGATTAATATAGGTAATTCTGGATAATACTTCGTTGCTGCAAAGTTGGGAAGAAGAGGGTTTACTGTGTGTTAACAAAGATCATAAGCAATTCCGCATTACAAGTTAAAACAACAGCAAATGGTCGAAATAAATGGCTATTATCTAAAAGGAACGAAAATATTGTAGCAGATAATGTGTTTTATGTATTTGTCCACCTTCACCAATTAGATAATCCTTCATATTTTATAGTCCCTAGTAAAGTTGTTGCAAACACTATTTCAAAAGGTCATCAAAATTGGTTGAATATTCTCAGTAGAAAGGTAGAAACTCATATAGATAACAATTTAAGAACTATTGAATTTGATGATAACGAATATTTAAATAGATGGGATTATTTAGATTAACAAATTGCAATTTATAAATTATTTTGTAATTTTTTGATACAAACCAAAGCCTAGTAATACTGGGCTTTACTTATGTTTGGGTATAAATTTTGTGTTTAATTTTTCGGTTTTTATGGTTCGTGTAAAGCTCAAACTGTAAAAAAATGAAACCTTGCCGTCTAAGGTTTCATTTTCCTATAAATTTTCTCATAATGCTGATTATCGGAAGATATGAAAAATTGCCTGAACTATGGTAAAATTAATATATAGTTCGTTTTATCAGAGGTAGGTGTAAACACTTATGAATCGAATAATCTTTCACATTGACGTTAATAGTGCTTTTCTTTCGTGGGAGGCAGCAAAAAGAGTTAAAAACGGAGAGTCGGATATAAGAAAAGTAGCCTCGTGTATTGGGGGTGATCCGACTACAAGAAGAGGTGTGGTTCTTGCAAAATCAAACGAAGCTAAAAAGTTTGGCGTTAAAACAGGAGAACCTCTATCTTTTTCTCTTAGAAAATGCCCTCATTTACAGATTTTTAGGCCCGATTTTAAGCTTTATAAGTCCTGCTCAAGAGCATTTAAAAATATATGTAAACTTTACTCGCCCACTATGGAGGAATTCTCGATTGATGAGTGTTTTCTTGATATGACCGGCATAGCAAATAATTTTAGCCAAGCGGTTAACCTTGCACATGAAATCAAAGACAGAATAAAAAACGAACTTGGTTTCACGGTCAACGTGGGAGTTGGTGAAAACAAGCTTTGTGCTAAGATGGCGAGCGATTTTGAAAAGCCTGATAAAGTGCATGCGCTTTTTCAAAGTGAGGTACCAACTAAAATGTGGTCGCTACCTGTCGGAGATTTACTTTTTGTCGGCGGAGCTTCTGCTAAAAAACTAAACTCTTTGGGGATATACAAAATTGGGCAATTGGCAAATGCGAAAATAGAATTTTTATCAAAGCATTTCGGAAATAAGAGAAGTGTGTATATGCATAACTTCGCAAATGCCATAGATGATTCACCCGTGATTTCTGAAAGACCCGAACCAAAAGGATATAGCACTTCTGTAACGCTTGAAGAAAATTTATCTTCTATAAAAGAAGCAAATAGCGTACTTCTCGCACTTGCCGATGCAGTAACGCAGCATATGAGAAAAGACGGAAACAAAGCGTATAGCATCTCTGTTGGAATAAGATTTTCAAACTTTCAAAATCAATCACATCAAATGAGTTTTTCAGAGCCCCTAAGCACTACAAACAAAGTGTACGAGGCAGCAAAAAAACTGCTTAAAGAAATGTGGAAATATAGACGCCCAATCAGACTTATAAGTATATCGCTTACAAATTTAACTAAGTTAAACGGTTGTAAACAGCTATCCTTATTTGATAAACCAAACAAGCAAGTAGAAACAATCAAAAAATCTGACGAAAAAGTAGACAAAGTTGTTGATACTTTGCGTAAAAGATATGGTTTTGATGTGATAAAACGTGGCGGAACTATGAAACTTGAATTGGAAGTAGGGGGTAAACTTAGGGGTAACATCGATGCTGATGCAAATAACAAAATTTAAAAAGCACACCCCTATGGTAATGAACCGTATAGGATTTTTAATTTCTTTGACGCATTCTGCACAAAGCTAATCAAATCCACCTTTAACTCTATTATAAAAAGTTCCAAAACAGCGAGTGCGATAAGTGACTCAAAATATAGAAGTTTTATATCATATTGAAGGGCTATAAGATGTTCTGATTGACTTATTCTAAACCCAGTTTTCTATTTTATTTTTGGCATTTTTACAATCTGAACCTTGAATTGCAATACTGTCATTTAATACATTGGCATCTTTACAAATTTTCTTTACATCACTTAGGGCATTTGCTAATCCGGAGCCTTCATGTGTAGTTACAATTCTTATTGTTTTTCCGGTGAAATCTACATCCTTTAGAGCAGTTTCCATTTCAGGTGCATATGTTCCCCAATATATAGGCGACATTACATAAATAACCTCGTATTTTGATATATACGGAACAGGTTTTTGAATAATAAAAATGTCAATAATTTAGGATTGCATACTTCGCACGATGATATAAAATTTACTTATACTTTCACACGCTTAAAAAAATAGAATGACTCGTGCGTTTGTATTAAAACCTTAGTGATTAGACATAATAGTACATATTTTTGATGTAACGGTAAAGCTTAGTATTACTGAGCTTTTATTATGAATAAACGCCCCCCGGCTTAGCTGGGGGCATAAATATTTTTTGTTAATTTTTATGTTGAACAAATAATGCAAATTTGATATAATTTGATAAAATTTATCAAGAGTGAGTTGATTTTATGAGTATAGCGCATAAAACCAAAGACAAAATTCAAACTATAGAAAATCATTGCGAAAACGTTTCCAATATAT
>CAYUTE010000133.1:0-1666 GCA_964447545.1 uncultured Eubacteriales bacterium | reverse complement strand
ACCACTTTTAAGAGTAGCGATTCCTGTATCAACGTCATAATAAGTTATCATGTCGCTATATCCCGTTTCAACATATTCGCCAGTTGTCACGCCTTTTGAGATTTCAATAAGAATCGTTTTGCCGACAATATCCTGCGTTATACCCGATTCAAGAGCAATATGCGTGTAATCTGTTGCTTCGGGGTTTCCTTGCTTTTCACCAATAAAGCCATTTACGTAGTCGGTACTTGACTTTGTGTAAACCTTGTATCTGTATTTTTCCATGCCGATATTATTAGGGTGATAATAAGTTGCGGCACAATGAAGTCCGAAAACTCCTGTTGACAACGTGGTATTAGATTGTATATCTTCACGATAATAAAAATCATACCAACCGTCCTCGATAAAATTACAGTTAAGATAGTATTGCAAGTTGTTTAAATCAGACAGAGCTTCGCTTGAAAAACCCGATTCTAAGGTTACTACTCCTGTGTTATAATCGTAGTCTGTTACCATACGCATTTCATTTTTAATACGCATATATGTACAACCGACTAATGTCTGGTCTGCCTGACCTTCATGCCAATAATATGGTCTGCGTAGTTTTGATATACCGTTTTGGATTGTGATTTCGCTTGGGGAACGAACAGACTGAATAACACCACTTGCATAAGGTACGCATGGGTTAGGTAGTCCGATATTCTTTGTTTGGTAATCTATAAAGTTGGTGTAGCAAGTTATCTTGTATTTATAATGTCTGCCGCTGACAAAGTTGTCGACAGGAATCCTCATGCCTACCTTGTCGCCGCGCATATATTTAAGATTACCTGAATCGTCTGTTAGAAAATCATTTGTCAATAAATAACGTCCGACGGGCTCATTAGTTGTTACATCATAAATATCGTGCATGAAAAAAGTTAATGTATCACATTGGTTGGTAAATGAAAATCCGCACCAATAATTTCCGTCAACTTCTATATCAAAGTTTACACAGTTACCGTCACGAGGGTATACATCAGTTGGTGTGGCTATCGCCGATCTACTTGACATTCTATCACTCCTTTCTTGATTAAAATATAAAGACCAGTACCCTGAATCAAGATACTGGTTATTGTGTTAATATGAATCGTTGTAATTCTTGGAAATATGTAAAGCAAGTTATTAATAATTCTATAAACAAATCTAAAATTTGTGCAAATAAATTCTGTATTGACAAATTATCTAAAATATGTTATACTTTATTTGACGAGGGAAATCACGTTGTTTCTTATGATTTCTTTGGACGAATATAGGCGACACACCTCTTAACCCTTAACCAATCAAGGCAAAACGGGTACGGAGGTCAATACCCGCTTTGGTTGGAATCTCCAACACGAAGTGAGGTGATAATCTTTATGGAATCAATAGCATTTGTAATTATCATGATATTTGCTTATGCAATCATTGTTGAAATAAAGAAAAAGTGACTCGCCTACGGCAATAGGTGAGCCACGACATTTTAAAAAATGAAGTTCACTGAGGTGCATCGTCTATTTGATTTTCCTCGTCTTTATTATACTCACAAATAATGAACTTGTTATTAATAAATATTTAACTCGCTCTTAATACACATTAAAATATTGTCATTTTTGTCATAGTAACAAACTTAAAGAAAACCCTGAAGGTTATCTCATACCCGTCTGTTTCT
>CAYUTE010000132.1:0-1751 GCA_964447545.1 uncultured Eubacteriales bacterium | reverse complement strand
TACGGTCAATATCTGAATTGATAACTCTTAATACCTTAAATGAATACCACAGTTTATGTTCTCACGGGGTCATGTCTTTGCGTAATGTTTTTGCGAGTGAGACTTTTGATTTATTAAAATATTTCTTTTTTATGTTATCTATCTCGTCCCGTTTTTCTATCTCATCTCGTTTTTCTATCTCTCCCTCCGTCTTTTGCTACGCAAAATCCACCTCCCTCGTCAGATGGAGGCAGGATTGTGGGTCGCTTCTCGTATGTTCTCGTAAGATGCCGAATAGCGGGTCGCTTGTCGTTTGCATAACAAAAAAAGCCGTTAACAGCAGCGTTTTTTGCGGGCTGTTTTTTTTACAGCCCCTTATTTATTCAACATATATTTTCATTGCTTTGTAACAATTTACTGTTTCGGTATCAGCATTATTAAAATTGTTTGAAAAAGTTTGCAAACTACCTGAAGGATCAATAACTAATCCCGTAAAATCAAGATATGCATCATAAAATTCCTTAATTGACTCGTAGGCTTCCACATATTCTTCAGGCGGATTCTGTAACGCTTTCATTAAACCGGAAACCAACTCTTGATTGCTTTTTATGCTTGATATTTTACTTTTGAAACTGCTATCAGAAAACAAAGCAGTAAGCGAGTCATTAAAATCGTCATTAAAACCGTAACCATTGCTGCGAGTATACTTATCGGTTTTTAAATCGCTTTCCTCATAAATAGTGTTGTACCAAACAGATTTTATGAGATTCCCCGCATCTTCTGCATCGGTAGCACCGAGCAACATCGTTGTTGTGGCAGATTTAAGGTTTTCTAAATATTCCGCACTAATTTTTGCGGATCGATTGCTTTTAATTATTGAGCTGGCAACAATTCCGACACCGATTAAGATTGCAACCATTATTGCAATTATTATGTATTTTTTTGCAGACTTTTTAACGGTTGGCAAATTTACCGAAGCAATTTCAACTTTTTGTGGCGCGGGTTCGTCGAATTTTTCGTTTTTCTCCGGAACAGGACAACCGCATTTAGGGCAAACATCTGCATCGGTCGGTATTTCCGTACCACAATCTTCACAAATAACGGGAACTTCTTCGGCAATAAATTCCTCTATCAACTGATAACCACAATTTGGACAAACCTTTGCTTTGTCGCTAACTTCCTTGCCACAATTAGAACAACTTATTAGTGCCATTTTAAACATCCTCCTTATTTTTTAAAAAAGTGTGTGCAACGCGAAGTCGCACACACCGAAAAATGCTCGACCTCGATTTGCTACCACACAAAACCATTTGCTGTTTCTATGAAGAAATGCGAAATGTGAAGTCAGCACTTTTACCGAAGTAAAATGCCCACTTCTCCATAGAAAAATACATATTTGGCTTCGTGTGGTGCAATCATTATATCACGAATGGGTTTAAATGTAAAGACAGTTTGTGATTGTTATTATTTTAAACAAAAAATAATATCCCGTATTTTGCTTTTTCTATTGACTTTTGGCCTCCGCCGTGATACAATAACAAAAATCGAAAAACGGATAGTTGTAAAAACGACAGCGAAATGACTGTGCGCAGTTATCGCCGTCGATTTTTTGGGAGTTCTAATGAGTTGTATTTTCAAGAACGCCGGCATATACCGCGGCGGTAACATACTTTCCTTTTCGCCTTTCGCTTTTGACGGACGGGGGAAAGATATTTCTCATTCCTCCTGTGATATTGTTTTTGATAATAAATGTATAGTTGTTCCCGGTTTCA
>CAYUTE010000131.1:0-2081 GCA_964447545.1 uncultured Eubacteriales bacterium | reverse complement strand
CGCTATTATGAGGTTGGTCTGAAATGTGAAATTATTGACGGTTCGCAGGAAGTTGAAATAACCGAGGATATGCTGTCGGACGATCAGAAGGAAAGTCTTGAATACGGTCTTATCACAATGGAAGATATTAAGGCTGAACTTGATGGCTCTGTATATGGTGACAGGATTCAGGAAACAAGAATTGTCGGTTTTGCAAAGGGTTACAGTAACAAGGCACTTGATACCACATACACAGCAGAAGATTTTGCTCCACCTACTGTAAAGACTCTTGAAGATGAAATAGACGATATTTTTGATGACGATGACGATATTGAGATATAAGAACGATTAAGGAGGACTAAATAATGGGATTTACTATACCAAAGATTAACACAGTTGTTTCTGATATTAAAAACGTAAGTATTTATCTGCGTTCTGTTAAAAAGTGGGGTAAGTCAACCCTGTTCAGAGATGTCATAAGAGTAAAGTATAACGACCTCACAAGGGGAGTTCTTGTTGAATGTGGGCTTGAAAACGGTGACTCAATGCTTAACTCTAATATGGTACACCTTGATACATACAAAGAATTTATGGAGTTTAAAAAGTGGTTGATTTCCACAAAAGGTACGGAACATAACATTGAAATTGTGTGTTTTGATACCGCTGATGAAATGATACCTATATTTGAAAAGGAAGTCATTCGTCTTAGTAATATTGAGAACCCTAAGAAAACTTGCAAAAGTATCAAGGGTGCATTTGGTGGCTATAACGCAGGAATTGAAATGGCTGCCGAAATGGTAAAGAAATACATAGGTGAAATCAAGTCCGCAGGAATCGGTGTTTGGGTAATCGCACACAGCAAGTTTAAAACTATTCGTGAAAAGGGAGGTCTCGAAGAGGACGGTTATATGCAGCTTACATCAAACCTTGTAAATGCGTATGAGAGTGCGTTTGGTGATATTTTTGATTGTACTCTTACTGGTGTAATTGACAGAGTGTTTGATGAAAAGCAAGACGGTGACAAGGTTAAGAAATATACGACCGATTCAGTCCGCAAACTCTATTTCAGAGGTACAACTCTTATTGATGCAGGTGGCAGATTTGCAAGTGACACAGTTCCCGAATATCTTGAATACAATTGTAGTTCACTTGAATTTGCAAAACTTTTTATTGATACGATAGAGGAAGGAATGAAGAAGAGTGCTATTGATACAACGGGTCTGATTCCGACAAGTACAAAGAGCAAGCCTGCAAAATCTAAGTCTGCAAAGGTAGTCGAAGAGTTAATAGAGGAAGAGGACGATATTAGCGTTGACGAGGGAATAATCGAGGATGAAAACACAACAGAGGAATCAACCGCATTAACTCCCGAAGAACTGATTGCACAGATTAAAGCAAAGAACACCTCTGATGAAGCAAAAAAGATTATCATTTCCACTCTGAAATCTCATGGCGAAAAGGCACTCGGCAAGGTTACGGATATATCAATTCTCACTGAAATTCTTGATAAACTCAATATTTAATCTTATTCAAATGAGGGGTGTAATATGCTTGTAAAATGTCAACATTGCGGCAAAAAGATTGAAAAGAAAACAGCTTATTGTTATGTCAAGGTCACAGATAAAAAGAAACGTAACCTATATTTCTGCAACGAGGAAGAGTATGAAACGGATTTAAAGATAAAGGAAAGTCAGAAAAAAGCAAAGGAAAGCAAGAACAAGGTTTACGAAATATGCTGCGAGATATACGGATATAAAATTATTAACTCTAATTTCTGGAAAGAGTACAACGCCCTAAACGGTGTGCTTACGGTTGACGAGTTAGTTGAATATTTATCAAGCAACAAAGATAAATTAACAAAGATTATGAATCGCAGCTTTGATTCAGAGTTTGGGAAAATACGTTATTTTTATACTGTGATAAAAAACGACTATACCGACTGGGCAAACAATAAACCAATCGCCGAACCAATCAAAAGTAATGTTGAATTTTACGAGCAGAAATATACACCTAAAATAAGAAGAAAACCTCTGAGTTTTTATGAAAATGAAGAAGAACAATAATAAGAGCAAAGAAGGTGAGTAAATGTCCGATTATATTAC
>CAYUTE010000130.1:0-1656 GCA_964447545.1 uncultured Eubacteriales bacterium | reverse complement strand
GTCATGCCCGTGCGTTATGAGAAGCGATTTAACCTTTCGCAAATCAAGCCCAAGCTCTAAAACGTGGTGATAAGTGTCTGCCGAAAAGTCTATAAGCAAATCGTCATTTATGAGCGACTGCGAACGCGAGCGTATGCTCCTGCCGCCCTCTGCCCTCGTTTTTTCGCAAACGGGACATGAGCAAAAAAGCGCAGGTACTCCCTCTGCCGCCGCTGTGCCTAAAAATTTAATTTTCATCTTAATTGCCGTGCGATACAGCCGCCGCACAAGAAGCCTTTAAAACAGCTTTTTATGCGCAGTACCGCTCCTTTCAATGTATTTTTTATACGCTGACTCGTTCTTCACATAGTTTATACCGTATTTTTGATTTACTGCTGTCATTATAACAGAAAAAATATCCGCTGACAAGCATAATACGCTATAACGCCGCTTACCTTTCTATTATGTTGCTATACAAAAAAATATGTCAGCAATTTTTTTGCGGTTGACAAAGGCAGACGAATAATGTTAAATTATAATTATAGGAAATCATAAAAATCGGGGTGATAATTGTGTTGAAAAGTAAATTACATAAACATAAATTTTGCTTGCTTTTTTCCATTTGTGTTTTACTTTTAATTCTCATTTATCCCTGCTTCGTACAGCGCTGGACAGGGTCTGTTAATGTTAACTTGTCAGATGTAGAAAAGCTCAACTGTATTGATAATGAAAACCCCGAAGATATTATTAAGAGAGTTTTTGAAAAATCAAGCGGAGATAAAACATTCCCGAAGCCGGGATATTATAAAAAAGCAGAGAAATGTAACGGTTTTTTACGAGAAATCACGGTTGATAAAAGCTTTACGTCTATGCATATTGATTATACTTTTACAGACTGTCCTTATACGCATGTCAAAATATACGTTGCTCCGAAACAAGCCGATTTTTATTCGGGTTTACATGAGTATGATTCTGTTGAAACGCTTAAGAGTATATTATCAGAGGAAGTCGGAAAAAACAGGTTTATTTATGACAGATTTGCAAAGCAAGGAACTGCAGGAAATGTGAATTATTATATTTCACCTCTTACTACGAACAGCAGAAAAACCTATCTCTATATTTTTCCTAATAAAAGATTAGAAAGAACGGTATATTCTGTTTTTGAAATCGGTAATTATTCTGTTTCCGTTCATGAAAATATAAATTTTAATGATGAACCAAAATATAGCTTTGCTTTAAATGACTTTACAAATCTGTTGCAGGAAAACACAGTAGGTGCTTCTATGAATTGACCGTACGGGCGGGTTTCCACGCCCGCCCTTTAAAAAGTTTTCTCTTAAAAATATAAGAGGAACAGTCAAAATCGCAAGTGATTGACTGTGACGATACAAATATCCTGCTCACAACACAAGGATAAGTATTATGTTATTAAATTGATTATAATTTTTCTTTAAAAATCTGTTTTCAAATATTGCATTTTAAAATTTAAAATGGTAGAATACCTATGTTCTGATTTTGAACGGGCAAAAATTCACATCTTAACTATTCACTATTACATATTACTTTAATTTGGGGGCGTAGCTCAGCTGGGAGAGCGCCACACTGGCAGTGTGGAGGTCATCGGTTCGATCCCGACCGTCTCCACCATATAAGCGACAGATTTCGAAAGAAGCCTGT
>CAYUTE010000129.1:0-2168 GCA_964447545.1 uncultured Eubacteriales bacterium | reverse complement strand
CCCCATGGGTGTACTGAACCTTTTTAAAGATTAAGATAAAAGTTGCACCTGTATTTTACTGTAGTTCAGCCATATAACATATTTTTACGCTCTAAAATTGCCGCATTTCTGAGATTTTTTTTATCTTCACGTGCATTTTATATACACTCTATATACACTCTATATACCATTAACTGTACGGCAAAAGTACTGTAAAAAAAAACGGAGTACTGAAAAACTAATTGCATAAAAAAACAACCATGAAGATAAAAGCTATTTTACAGCACAATTACGTATCTATATACGTAAATTTTGGGCATCGTGTTAGAAGCTATATAGCTACCGGAATAAAATTAGGAAGCCCCGATGAATGGAGAGATGGAGCGGTTGTCGGAAGAAAAGATGCCGAAAGGATTAACAAAAAAATAAGGTCAAAGTTAGTAGATGTAGAGAGGTTGTTGTCACTTATGGAGCTGCAAGGAATCCAAGCAACCCCGGAGAGGCTTTCCGATGCGCTGTCAAAAAATGAACGTGTAGAAAGCTTCGTAGACTTCATGGCTTTACGCATAGAAGAGAGAGAGCTAAAGCCTAACACTTGTCGTAATGCAGTTATAGTGCTTAAAGCACTTAAACGTTTTGGCAAAATAAAAAGTTTTGCTTCGTTAACAAGCTCTAATGTAGCACTTTTTGACAGTTTTTTAAGGAAAGAAGACAGAAGCCGCTCAGAGGCTACTATACACGGCTATCATAAATGCGTTAAAACGTATGTAAATGAGGCAGTTATGCTCGGCAAGATAAAGGAAAGCCCTTACAAGTTTTTCAAGGACAAAAAACCGTCTCCGCCCGAAAGACACCCTTTAACTCAAAGTGAAATAGAGCTAATTACAAATGCAAGGCTTCCAAAAATTTACGAAAAGGCGCAGGATATATTTATATTTCAGGCATATACAGGGTTGTCGTATGCAGATGCTATGAAGTTTGACGCGTCAATAAATTTAATACACAAAGATGGCTATCGTTTTATTTCTTTTAAGAGGACAAAAACGTCAACTCTATTTTATACACCTCTTCTTCCGGCTGCCGACGTTGTAATTTTGAAATACGGGGATAAACTTCCACGCCTATCAAATCAAAAATACAACATGTACTTGCACGCCATTGCGGCGATAGTCGGCATAGAAAAACATTTAACCTCTCATCTTGCCCGGCATTCATTCGCAACTTTGATGTTATCTCACAACATCCCTATTGCTGTTGTAGCTAAAATGTTAGGGCACAAAGATATATCTGTAACTCAGATATATGCTAAAATTCTTGACGAAAAAGTTGTAGAAAGCTCTCGCAAATTGTTTGAGGAATTGTAAAAAAAAAAATAATGGAGAAGTCATTGCTTCTCCATTATAACCAATTCAAGCCCTAACACTGTCAATAGCTTATCGAGCGTAGTGAGTGTAGGAGATAATTGCATAAGCTCTATTTTACCGACGTGTGTTCTATTTATATCTGTTAACATTGCCAACTTTCTTTGCGAAATTTTTAATTCTTTTCGGCGGTTAATAATCGCATTTATAACTTCTTCCTGCATTTTACTTATTAATTTATTTCAAACAATCCTTTATCTTCGGCCTCCAAATATCTGCAATACCATTTCGCCGCCGGCCGAAGAATCCTGTTAATTATATCTATTTTGTCATCCAAGGTTGTGCTGTAATGTAGAGCTATTATATAATGCTCGACAATCTCTATCCCAAGGGCTACGAACGGGGGAAATCCCCGTTCGTTTTTTTTCATTCCCACTCCCAATAAATGATAGCTTCCAACTCATCATTATCATCAAATACTTGATGCTCAAATCTTTTTTTTGCCTTGTTGTAAAATAGCTCTCCTTGTACCCATTTATATTCGCCATTGTATTCATAATCAAAGTACCGCGTTCTCAAATCAAAGCTATCTCCTTTAATTTCCTTTACTTTTTTCATAACTCGTTGTTTTAAATTAGTTGTTTTTTTATCTGGGTTATTTCCCTTTCGACACTACAAATATAAGGCCTCTTTATTTTGTCACCAAATAATATGCCAATAAAATTTATCTGTTTAAATTTTATTAAGAAAACGCTGGCTGTTTTGCTAACTTTGGATTACAAATAGCTGCATTAGAGCCTCTTTTTTGCTTTAACGAAAAAGAATAGC
>CAYUTE010000128.1:0-2171 GCA_964447545.1 uncultured Eubacteriales bacterium | reverse complement strand
CGGCAAAAAGGTTCCTTTTATGCTTTATTGCGGGATATTTCCGCCCGCTCTCGGCAGTTCCCGAAAGCTCACCCTGACAAAGCGGACAGAAATCGGGATTCCCCGCAACCGAAACACCGCATTTTTTACAGTACAACATTTTTGTCACTCCCGAGATTAGAGGTTATCTGAACATCGATTCCCATGTCCGTAAGCATTCTGAAAAATCTGCACTGAATATCAGTTGATACAAAGGGAGAAGTAAAGGTGATAACGAAGCTGTCCCCAAACGAACACATGCATGCCTGAATCCGCTTTGTCGAGCAAAGCACGCCGAATTTTTTAATATAACACGACATTTCCTCCGGCATCGTAATTCTGCCGAGGTTAGAAAAGGCGGCGGTCACTCCCCTATCAACAAAATAGTCTACGATTTTAAGACCAATGTCATTAAGTTAAGAGTTTGCGAATAGCGTAAAAGCAATGAAATAAAACACACTTAGGACTGAAAAACAGTTTTAAGCGTGTTTTTATGTAAAAAAGGTATAACGAAAAAACCGATAAAAAAATCGGCAAAAAGTACTGTACAAAATGAAAAATTTATGCTACTCTGTAAAGGAAGCTGACTGCATATTTTGTGGTCGAATTTCGAGGTCTGCTTCTGCCGGGTCGAATTGGTGAAACATTCTTTCGGATAAGAGCTTCTAAATTAGGTGGAGATATACTTCCAAGAAATAACTGCCTGCAAAGATGTACTGCGACTGTAAAATTAACTTTGTATACATATTTGGTATTAAGTTTATGAACAATTACGTGTGAGGTAATGAGTTCGGTGAAGTTGTACATAATAAGTTTTGCATAAATTTCTTGGTAAATATACTCCACCTTTTTTGAATGAAAATGTAATAAACCTACTGTATACTTAAGTTCTCTAAAAGAGGTTTCAATACCCCAACGCATAGCATAAAGTTTTTTAAGTTCCAAGTCAGAAAAATCCTTTGAATCCAAATTGGTAATAACAGTTTCGTAAGCGTTATCTGTAATTTTAAAACGCACAATACGGAAAGGAAGCTTGTAAAATTTAGCAGAGTGGAATTTGCGGTTGGTTTTTGAAAGAAAATCAAAGTTAGCGGAAGAGTTAATAAAGCGGTATTCATTTTGGGTTTTGCATAAGTTTTTAATTTCGTTGGTTTGTTTAGTGGTTAGGGACAAATCAATAAGAGCATCAAATTCAGGGGAATCGGGCAATATCAAACCCGATGCAATACCGCCTGCGCTATGTATGTCTTTGATGCGAATAATATATTTCCAGCCTTTTTCCTGTATATGAGCCATTAGATTGTAATTTTCGTAACCTCTGTCAGCAATTACAATAGCCTTTTGAATATTAGAACGGTCAACCATATGACAAAGATTTCTTTGCTCATTCGCTTCTCTGTCACCAACTATCGTAACATCTTTGTATGTGTGCTCAAGCAGGTCATAAACCGCGTCTAAATGTAAAATATTATACGGAGCTTGACCGTTTCTGCTTGGATAGTGAGAAGAGGTGTGTTCAGGATTGCTATGTATTTTAAAATCGGAACCGTCGGCAGCTAATAGGTGAAATCCCTTATAAAGTTTGTTTGTATCTGTTTTCTTAACAAAAAAATCAAAAAGAGTAGGAAAAGCATAAGAGTTGAGTTTACTTCTCTGTTGTACAAAAGCAGATGAAGAAGCAGAATTAAGAGAACAATTAAAGTATCTTAGTAACTCATTTGTTAAGGTTCCACCTTGCATAGAAAGTAAAATTGAAATAACTTTTTTTAGAGGAAGTTTTCTGTTTCTTGAAAAATCCTTTTCGGGATTAGCCGAAAACATCCAAGCAACATCACAAAGTTGCGAGATAGAATTATCAAGTTTTCTCTTGATTGTACGGATATTATTCTTCATAGATACGACTCCTTGTAAATAGATTTGAGATACTTCTATTTACAAGGGATTTTTATCGTGCGAAGCCGATAAAAATCCGCACATTTCACTCCACTTGTCAAGTGTTTTTTTGAAAAAACTTTAAAAAATGTTACAAAAAAATCGAACCTAACATTTCTGTGAAGCCCGATTTTCTTAACTTAATGACATTGCTTTACACAAGGGAGGCTTTGGGGGGAAGGTGTCACGAAGTGACGGATGAGGTGGCACCGTAGAACTGC
>CAYUTE010000127.1:0-22352 GCA_964447545.1 uncultured Eubacteriales bacterium | reverse complement strand
ATCTATACCGATTTTACAACACAACATAAAAATCCGACTTCGAAATTTTGAAGCCGGATTAATTTTTATGTATGCTAATTAATTTTAATCTTTTTCAGATGCCATATATTCTTCGAGTTCACTTTTTATAACTGTAACTCTCGGACCATAAATTATCTGAACGCCATCGCCTTTTTTAACAATACCAAGGCTTCCGCTTTGTTTTATAGCATTATCATCAAATTTAGAATCATCTTTAATTTTAACTCTGAGTCTTGTTGCACAGCATTCCAGACTTTCTATATTTTCTTTTCCGCCAAGACCTAAAACTATGAGTTCAGAAACATTGTCTTTTTTTGGCGCATTTAAGTCTTTACGAGTGTAAAGCTTAGATTCTAATTCGTCTTCTTCTCTACCCGGAGTTATCAAGTTGAATTTCTTTATAGCAAACTTAAATACAAAGTAATAAATAATAAAATATGCAATTCCTACAGGTATTACCCAAATCCAGTTTGTTTTGGCATTGCCCTGGATTATACCAAATAATGTAAGGTCAATTAATCCGCCGGAGAAAGTAGTTCCTACTGCTACATTTAACATATGCATTAACATAAATGAAAGTCCGGCAAGCAAACAATGTAACGCATAAAGTGCAGGTGCTACAAATAAAAATGTAAATTCAATAGGCTCAGTAATTCCTGTTAATATTGATGTGATTGCTGCTGAAAAAAGTAATCCTCCAACAATTTTCTTCTTTTCCGGTTTTGCCATATGATACATCGCAAGTGCTGCTCCCGGAAGTCCAAAAATCATGAACGGGAATTTACCTTCCATAAATCTTGCTGCGTCAGCGCTAAAGTGCTGAACGTTCTGAGAAGCAAGCTGTGCAAAGAATATGTTTTGTGCGCCCTCTACAACTTTTCCGTCAATAACCATGCTTCCGCCTAAACCTGTTTGCCAGAAAGGCATATAAAACACAGGATGAAGTCCAAACGGGATAAGCGCTCTTTCAATTACGCCATAAATAAACGTTCCGGCATATTTAGAAGCGGTAACAAGACTGCCTAATGCATAGATCCATTCTTGAATAACAGGCCATGCAAAAAACATCAAAGCACCAACACAAATATATGCAACAGAAGAAATTATAGGTATAAATCTAATTCCGCCAAAGAAAGAAACAGCATTTGGGAGCTTAATTTTGTAAAATCTATTGTGCAAATAGGCCACACCAAGGCCAACTATAATGCCGCCAAAAACACCCATCTGAAGCGATTTTATTCCGCAAACCAATCCAATGGAACCTCCAGGCATAGCGTTAGGGCCCAACTTATCGGTAATTGAAAGGAGAGTGCTTATAGTTTGATGCATAACCAAAAACGCTATTCCGCCGGAAAGCGCTGCCGCACCTTTTTCTTGATTTGCCATACCCATAGCAATACTTATAGCGAAAATTAACGGAAGGTTTGCAAATACTATCTCGCCCGCATTTTTCATTACAAGCAAAATCATATTTAAAATACTGCCCTTGCCCAATATTCCACTAAGGCCATAGGCGCTGATCATCTGCGGGTTAGTAAACGCCGCGCCTATGCCAAGTAAAAGTCCAGCAACCGGAAGCAAAGCTATAGGAAGCATAAATGATTTTCCTATTCTTTGCAAAACACTAAATAAACCGCTTTTTTTCAAAGTTATACACCACTTTCTAGATATTTATGAACACTATATATGACTTTTAAGACTAAATCAAGTAAAAAAAATTAAGAAAATCAAGTAAATTTACACTAAAATAATTAGCGCAAAGTATATTTAAGAACAGCCGTGTCGCCGATATGCGCATCGCCTAAATTCACATCTAATTTATCTATAATTCCCAGATTAGTTATAAGAACCGCTGTATAAGTTGGATATCCGCTATCTTTTATAAAATCTATATCTGCCGAACCTATTATTTGCCCTGCTTTTACCTTATCTCCGGCTTTAACGCAGGTTTTAAATCCCTCTCCTTTAAGATTAACAGTATCTACACCTACGTGAATCAGAATTTCTACGCCATCGTCCGCCTTTATACAAAAAGCGTGCCCTGTTTCTGCTATTTGCACTATCTCACCATCCACCGGCGAGACGATATCATTACTTGTAGGTATTATTGCAACTCCATCACCTAATATTTTCTCTGAAAAAACCTCATCGGGTATTTCCAAAACTGTTGTTACCTTGCCATTCTGGGTAGAAACCATTACTTTTTCATTGTTGCCCACTATATTGCACATCTCCATTCCAAAAATTCAACTTAAAAATTAATATCCACATTTTGCGTATTTGATAACAATATTTTGTTTTTTATACGCAAAACATATCTCGGAGAAACCGAAAGCTTATCTACTCCCATTTTCAAAAAGATATCCGTAAGCTCGGCGTTGCCCGCCATCTCTCCGCATATGCAAACATCTATGCCTGCTTTATGAGCGCTATTCACGGTGATTTTTATAAGCCTTAAAATCGGGTCAATATAGCCTTCTGTAATCTCGCCTATTGCTCCGTTTTGCCTGTCGGCCGCAAGAGTGTATTGAGTTAAATCATTTGTCCCTATACTAAAGAAGTCCGACTCTTGTGCCAACACATCACTCATAACAGCTGCAGACGGGGTTTCAATCATCACTCCGACTTTTACATTATTATCAAACTCAATATTCCCGCCAGAAAGTTCGTTTTTTACTTCTTGTATGCATTCTTTTGCTTTTTTTACCTCTTCAGGCGAAACAATCATAGGGAGCATCACTGCAATATTTCCGTAAATAGAGGCCCTATAAATAGCTCTAAGTTGAGTTTTAAAAATTTCGGTTCTATCTAAGCAAACTCTTATGCCTCTATACCCTAAAGCGGGATTATTTTCTTGCGAAAAATTCATGTATTTTTCTTGTTTGTCTGAACCTATATCCATAGTCCGAATTACAACTTGTTTCCCGGCCATTTGCCTTGCTACATTTTTATAAACTTTAAACTGCTCTTCTTCAGTAGGATAAGTATCTCTGCCCAAATACAAAAACTCAGTTCTGAAAAGTCCGATGCCTTCCGCTGCGGAATTCTTAACTTCCTCTATCTCATCTTCTGTGTTGAGATTAGCAAAAACACTTATTCTCTTGCCATCTAAACTAATGGCTTCTTTTTCTTTAATTTCGTTCAGCTTTTGCCCCAGTTGAAACAATTCTTCATTTTTATGATTAAACTCTTCTACAATACTATTATCGGGGTCGATGTATATGAATCCGGAACTGCCGTCAAAAGCCACTTTTTTACCCAGAAAACTTTCATTCATTATGCCCTTTGCACCTACTATTGCCGGGATTTCTAACATTCTTGCCAAAATTGAAACATGGGAATTTTTAGAGCCTTCTTCTATAACAAATCCGGCCACATTTTTCATCTTTAACTTGGATATTTCTCCCGGAGTTAAGTCATGGGCAAATACTATAGAACCTGCATCTACATTTAACTCTTTGCTATCTTTACCCGCAAGAACATTTAATATCATATGTGAGATATTATTTACATCTTCAGAACGACTTTTCATATATTCATCATCAATACTCATGAACATATCAGCAAACTTTTTAGAAGTTTCATCAACAGCTGTTTCTGCATTTTTACTCTCAGATTTTATTGTATTAATAATACTCTCACAATAATCATTGTCCTCAATCATCATTTGGTGTATTTTAAAGATTTCAGCTTCTTTTTCACCAAATTGTTTCAGAGTATCAGAGTACAAACATTCAAGGTCGCTGATAACTTCTTTTTTGGCATTAATATATCTATCTATTTCAATCTGAGCATCTAAAACCTCGTTTGAAATTTTTTGCTGATAAGTATTGTCATAAAAACTAATAGGCCCTACTGCGAATCCCTCTGAAGAACCTATCCCTTTTAACGTAACCACTAGAGAAACATCTCCTCACTATTATTACATAACACATATTTCGGCTCTAAACGACTTTAAATACAAAATTTTGCATTTTAAACTCAATTTAGACACACTATTCAGAACACAATAACAATTATTACTATTCTGAATCAGATAATCCTGAAAATTTAATTTCCATAAATTTTTTAATAACTTCAGCGTCAGACGCTTCTACATCTTTATCCTTACCGTCAACCAAAACAACAACAGATGTGCCTTCTTTTATGCCAAGCCCCATAAGAGCAAACAGACCATCAGCCTTAGCTAACTTTGTAAGTTCAGGAGAGGCACCGGGGACCTCGATAAAAACCTCTGAACTCAATTTTTTAACCTCTTGAACCAATTCTCCTGCCGGTCTAGCGTGAAGACCATTTTTATTTTCAAATTTAAAATCAAATTTAATCATAATAATTCACCCAAAACTAGAAAAAACCTTTCTAAAATTTTTTCATAAAATAAAGTGTAAAGTACCCAAGCATATAAATCTACATGATTTAAGCTCACGTTAACAAAAATATAGCGCTTTAAATAATTTTATATTAAAAAAAGTAAATTAGCCACAAATCAATCAATTAACTTATAACAAACACCTATTTTTATTTATCATATTATCCACCTTGATAAATCGATTGTCAATATATAAATATTTAATAAATGGGTAGAATTTTATAAGCCTTTTTGATATAATAGTCTAAAATATTTAATAAAAGAATATTTAGTAAAAGTTTTAAAGGAGTTTTAGCAATGACCAAAAATCAACACGTCCTTGAATGGATTGAAAAAATCAAAAATATTGTAAACCCAAACAATATAGTTTGGATAGACGGCAGCGAAACTCAACTTGAAGCCCTTAGAGAGCAAGCTTGTAAAAATAATGAAATAATAAAGCTAAATCAAGACCTTATGCCTGGCTGCTATTTACACAGGACAAATCCTAACGACGTTGCAAGAACCGAAAGCAGAACATTTATTTGTACTCCAACAAAAGAAGAAGCAGGCCCTACCAATAACTGGTGGGAACCGGATTACGCCTATAACAAGCTATTTAATATAGCCAAAAACAGTTATTCCGGTAAAACAATGTACGTTATCCCCTATTCTATGGGTATGCTAGAGTCCGATTTTTCAAAAATAGGTATTGAACTTACTGATTCAATATATACTGTTCTTAACATGGCAATAATGACAAGAGTAGGGCAAAAAGTTTGGGACGCTCTTGGCGACAGCAACGATTTTGTACGTGGATTGCACTGCTCTTGCGATATTGACGAAGAAAAAAGATATGTTTGCCATTTCCCACAAGACAACACCATCATTTCAGTAAACTCCTGTTATGGCGGAAACGTGCTTTTAGGCAAAAAATGTTTTGCACTAAGAATTGCATCATATATGGGTAAAAAAGAAAACTGGTTAGCTGAACATATGCTAATTTTAGGCATAGAACGCCCCGGAAAAGAAACAAAATATATTTGTGCGGCATTCCCCTCTGCCTGTGGAAAAACAAATCTTGCTATGCTTATACCACCTGAATATTATCAGAAAAAAGGTTATAAAGTTCGCTGCGTAGGCGATGACATAGCTTGGTTAAGAATCGGCAAAGATGGCAGACTTTGGGCTATAAATCCTGAAAACGGTTTTTTTGGAGTTGCACCCGGAACAAGCAAAAAATCAAACCCAAATGCTCTAGAAACAACATCAAAAAACACTATTTTTACCAACGTGGCGCAAAATTTAGACAACAACACTGTTTGGTGGGAGGGGCTGGATAAAAATCCGCCTGAAAACGCAATAGACTGGCTTGGAAATCCATGGAATGGCAAAAAAAGTCAATCCAAAGCAGCACACCCAAATAGCAGATTTACATCTCCTGCTAAAAATTGCCCATGTCTAAGCCCGGAATTTGACAACCCTAAAGGAGTACCGATTTCCGCAATAGTGTTTGGCGGCCGTAGAGCTCAAACCACCCCTCTTGTATACGAATCACCCAGCTGGAGCCACGGTGTATTCTGTGGTTCGGCAATTTCCTCTGAAAGCACCGCAGCGTCAACAGGAAAAGTGGGCGTTTTAAGCCATAACCCAATGGCCATGAAGCCTTTTTGCGGATACAATATGGGAGAGTACTTTGCGCATTGGCTAGAAATGGGTAAACTCTTAGGAGATAAAGCTCCAAGAATTTTTAACGTAAACTGGTTTAGAACCGATGAAAATGGCAACTTTATGTGGCCCGGATACGGCGAAAATCTAAGAGTGTTAGATTGGATTTTAAACCGTTGCGAAAACTCCGTGGAAGCTCGCCAATCAGAAATAGGATTAATGCCTTTTGAAAAAGATATTAATTTAGATGGTACAGATGTTTCTGATAAAACCTTAGAAAAATTACTGACAGTAGATAGAGACCTCTGGAAAAAAGAAACGGAAAATCTAGATGAATATTATAAAATTTTCGGTAAAGATCTACCCGATGAAATAAGAAATCACCTGGAAACTCTAAAAAGAAATCTTAATTACTAAATAGGCTAAAAATCAAACTTATCTAGCATAGTTGTTGCTTTTTCGACAACTATGCTTTATAATGTAAACTAAGGTATTATTTTATTCTGTTTATAATCTTGGAGGATAAATGAAATATAAATACGTTAGAAGAAAAGATAACATAAACAACAGAAAAAACAATTTGGAAGATTACGGAGACAATTACACCAGCCCCGCACATAAAAATAATTCCGGATACGTTGATATATATTCATCAAATAATAAAGGCAGAAAACGCAGAAGATTCCCTTGGATAAAAGCACTTTGGTTTACATTCTTTTTGGCACTCGGCGTTGTTGGCGCAGGTATGCTCTATATGTACAAGACGTTAAACTCTTTTAATTATGACAACACAAATCCACCTCCTACAACTGAAACCGAAAATGATTCACTTAGCGATTCAATGGTTTTAAATATTTTGCTTATAGGCAGTGACTCAATGTCTGTTGGCGACGGTGGACGCAGTGACTCTATGATATTGGTATCCATAGATGCAAGAAATAAAAAACTAAAATTAACATCATTTATGCGTGATTTATGGGTGAACATACCCGGCCATGGTCAAGACAGATTAAATGCATCATATGCTTATGGTGGCCCTCAGCTAACAATAGAAACTATAAATAAAAACTTTGGCGTACCAATTGACAGATATGCTGTTGTCGATTTTGAAGGCTTTTCCAAAATAATAGATATCCTTGGCGGAATCGATATGGAACTTACAGCCGATGAATGTGCGTACATTAACAAATATTCGAAAGACAAACATACTTTAAAAGGCTCTGGTGTCAAACACTTAACAGGCTTGCAAGCTCTCCATTATTCTAGAGACAGAAACAGCATTGGTTCCGATTACGACAGAACCAACCGTCAGCGCAAAGTTGTACAGACTGTTTTAAAACAAATGAAAAATTCTAATGTTGCAAAAATAACTGAAATAATATCAGCTGCCGCACCTTTGGTTACAACTAACTTTAAGCAAGAAGAAATCGCCAAAATGGCAGTAAAGTCCACAAATTACTTGAACTATCCGGTTAGTGAGTTTAGGCTCCCTACAGATGACAACGTACAGAATAAAACGATTTCCGGCAAAATGGTTTTGGTAACCGACAAATCAAAAGCTAAAAAAGATATTCTTAAATTTATTTATGAAAACGAGCCGGAAACAAAAGAAGAACCAAAAACCTCAAATAGCTCTAACAAAAATGACAGTAGTTCGAATTCCAAGAATAAAACCACAAGCAGCACACAAAAATCCGCATCCACAAGCGGCAAGTCTGAGGCAAGTGGTAAATCTGATAAGAACTCAGCTAACACAAAATCTTCAGCCACCACAAAATCTAAAAAACAAGTATAAAAATTAAAAAGAAAAATAAAAATTCCTGACCACCATTATGTACGGTCAGGAATTTTTAATATCTAGAACTCACTCTATTTATTTCTTGTTTTTTTAATAACCTTTAAACGAGAAAACTCTTCACGCTCTTTTTCCTCAAGTGCTTCGGTTATAAACTTAATTGTTTCTTCAAATTTAGGTATCATAACATTCTTAAGCGCATTTGCTCTTTTTTGAGTTTTCTTTATAGCATTTGCAAGCAAATAAACACTAGTTTCAACTTCAGCTAAGCTCGCTGTTAATCTACTAACTTCTCTAAAACACGAATAAGCTTTATCAAGGTCTGAATTCGAAGAATACAAGCCAAAAGGAATTCCTTGATTTTTCTGCTCACGAAACTGAACAATAGGAATCTCAACACCCATAACGCTCCTAAATGAAACTCTTAAATCGGTTTCTTCTGGGACTGCGTGAGAAAGTTCTTCACATACACCAAGTGCAATATTAGCCTTCTTCAAAGTAGAAAAAGCTTTACTGTATGTGGCATCAATCTTACCTTGGATTTCAGTTGCTCTATTTATAAGAGCCGTCATTTCTCGAATCAAAATATTGCGCTTTCGATCCAAAAGCTCAAACCCAAGTTTCGACAAATCATAAGACTTCTTTGTGGCTATTAAATTACCTTTTGTGGGAGCTATTTGTGTAGACATAATCCCTTTACCCCCCTAAAAATTAGTTTTCATCATTTTCCATATCATCATTGTCGTCGTCAGAATCATCATCTACTTCGTTTTCACTTTCAGAATCTAATAAATCAATTTTATTTTTGCGTTCCAAAAGCTCTTTATCTTCAATATAATATTTATCCAAAGTTTCGCTACTAACCCTATCAAGTTCAGTTTTTGGAAGAGTTGAAAGAAGTCTCCAACCAATATCCAAACTTTGTTCTATGGGTCTATTTTCACTAATTCTCTGGTTAATAAATTGCTTTTCAAATGCTTTGCCAAATTGTATATAAAGCTTATCAATTGGGGATAAATCATCTTCTCCAATAACTGATGCAAGCGCCCTGGCATCCTGAACTTTTGCATAAGATGCAAACAACTGATTTGCAAGTTCGGGGTGGTCTGCTCTAGTAAATCCTTCACCAATTCCGTCCTTCATAAGACGTGAAAGTGACGGCAAAACAGAAATTGGAGGATAATATCCACATCTATCAAGTGAACGATCTAAAACTATCTGCCCCTCTGTAATATAACCCGTAAGATCCGGAACAGGGTGAGTTATATCATCGTTAGGCATAGTCAAAATCGGTATCTGTGTAACAGATCCTTTTTTACCTTTAATCATTCCGGCACGCTCATAAAGCGATGCAAAATCTGAATAAAGATATCCCGGATAACCTTTTCTACCGGGGATTTCGCCTTTAGAAGAACTAAATTCACGTAAAGCTTCAGCGTAAGAAGTCATGTCTGTCATTATAACAAGCACGTGCATATCAAGCTCAAAAGCTAAATATTCAGCAGTTGTTAAAGCACATCTTGGCGTCAAAATCCTTTCTATAACAGGGTCGTTAGAAAGATTTAAAAACATTACAACCCTAGCCATTGCCCCCGACTCATCAAACTGACGTTTAAAATATTCTGCAACGTCATTTTTTACACCCATCGCAGCAAAAACTATGGCAAGATTACTATCTTCATCGTCTGAAAGTTTAGCCTGTCTTGCTATTTGAACTGCAAGCTCATTGTGTTTCATACCTGAACCCGAGAAAATTGGCAATTTTTGGCCTCTAATAAGAGTTGAAAGCGTATCAATAGTTGAAATGCCTGTGTTTATATAGTTTTTTGGATAAACACGAGAAACCGGATTTATAGCCGTACCGTTTATATTCATTTTTTTGTGAGGGAATATTTTCCCTAGATTATCGATTGGCTCTCCTGAACCGCTGAAAACACGACCTAAAATCTCAGGCGAAAGAGATATCTCCATTGGGTGACCTTTTGGGCGAACCTGAGTATTTGAAAGAGAAATAGAATTTGTTCCCTCAAAAACCTGTACAACTACTTTATCGCCATCGATTTTCACCACACGGCCTTTTCTATAATTATTCTCGCCAAGCTTTATGTCAACAACTTCCTCGTAAGAAACACCTTCTACTCCCTCTAAAACTATAAGAGAACCACTAACTTCTTTTAGTCCTACATAATTAAGTACCATCTTTTTAATTCACCCCCACGCTTAAGCTCTTTCGCTTATTATTTTATTGAGCATTTCATCTATCTGATTTTTATAGTCATCTAAAAGTTCTAGATGATCATTTGGAACATCATATTTTATTCGAGTTAATTTATCAAAAATGCCCGTCTCTATAACACGAGAAATCGGAACAGATGATGCTATCAGCTGTCTTACTCTACGGTTTAGATAAAGAATTATTTTCATCATTTTCTTTTGTTTTCTTAGTGGCACAAATGTATCATCTTTATGGAACGCATTTTGTTGTAAAAATCCAACTCTTATAACTTTCGCGATTTCAATTATAAGTTTTTGGTCATCAGGCAGAACATCTGCGCCAACAAGTTTTACTATTTCCATAAGTTTATCTTCTTCGCTCAAAATTGAAGCGATTTTTTACGATATCTTATGAAAGACTCTCCGTAATTTTTAGCATACCACGGATCTAGGTCAACAAAATACTCACTATAACTATTCATCCAGTTTATTGCAGGATAATGTCTTGCATATGCAAGGGATTTATCAAGAGCCCAAAAACAACGAACAAAACGTTTTGTATTCTGCGTTACAGGCTCTGAAAAGTCTGATCCCTGCGGAGATACAGCTCCGATTATAGAAACCGATCCTTGAGTATCGCCAAGAGTTTCTACCCTTCCTGCACGCTCATAGAACTGAGATAATCTTGACGGCAAATATGATGGGAAGCCTTCTTCTGCAGGCATCTCTTCGAGTCTACCTGATATTTCACGCAGAGCCTCCGCCCAACGAGAAGTTGAGTCGGCCATAATAGCAACATCATAGCCCATATCTCTGTAATATTCAGCAAGAGTAATACCGGTATAAATTGAAGCCTCACGTGCAGCAACCGGCATATTTGATGTATTAGCTATAAGAACTGTACGTTCAGTCATTGGCTTACCGGATTTAGGGTCTATAAGTTTTGAAAATTCGTCAACAACCTGACTCATTTCATTACCACGTTCTCCGCATCCAACATAAACAATTATATCCGCATCGCACCATTTGGCGAGCTGATGCTGAGTCATAGTTTTACCCGTACCAAATCCACCCGGAACAGCTGCTGCTCCGCCTTTTGCAATCGGGAATAATGTGTCTATGATTCTCTGGCCGGTTATAAGAGGTATGTTGCAGGGCAAACGCTTTTTAACTGGGCGAGGACGTTTTATAGCCCAATACTGACAAAGAGTTAAATCATGTATTGTCCCTTTATTATCTTTAATCTTTACAATAACGTCATCTATTTTATAAGTTCCGCTTGGACTTACTTCTACAACCTCACCCGAAATTTCAGGAGGAACTAAACAACGGTGTGTAATTACTGATGTTTCCGGGCACATTGCATATATAGAACCTGAACTCAGAATATCGCCTTTATTTACACATACTTCAACGTCCCAAAGTCTAGTTTTATCTAGAGGTGATACGTCGCAACCTTTGGCTAAAAACGCACCGCTTTTCTCCTCTATGGATTTAAGTGGACGTTCAATACCATCAAAAATGTTATCAAGTATACCAGGCCCCAAACATACCCTCATCGGGCTACCGGTACCCTCAACAGGTTCACCCGGTGTTAAGCCCGTAGTTTCCTCATAAACTTGTATAGTTGTAAAATCGTCCGTTACACCTATAACCTCGCCTATAAGCCGCTCGTTACCAACATAAACCATTTCCATCATTGAAAATGATTTTGTTTTTCTGACGGTTACAACCGGACCGTTTACCCCATATATAACATTAATATTTTTCATATCCGTCAAATAAGTGCATTCGGCCAGCGGCCGGCGCAACTATTCCCCCTGTTTCTGATTTTTATTTAAACTAGCAAAACACCAAAATTTTCTGCTGCCCATTGATTATGTTCTTTAAGTTTTTCGCCTAAAGTTTCATCGGCTATCAAACTCTGACTAACACTATAACCTTTTATTCCACCGATATCTACAGTTCTATCAACATTTACTGTACAATCGCGATTAAAAGCTTTTTCAATTATGTCTTTATATTTAATATCCTCTTCTTTAACGAACAAACAAACATCATCAGCTGTCAAAACATTTGAAATATCTTTAGTACGAGCTTTAAGATATTCAACATATTTTGCATCGTTGTGCGTGAAATCCACTAACTTTTCCCTACATATTTCAGAAATTTCTTCCATCATCTCTTTTCGACGCAGAGAAATTTTCTTACGCTCTGAAAGTTCTTTATGAGAAACTTCTATTGCAATTCTATTTTTCATTGCAAGCAATTCTTTCTGAATCATATTATTCGTATCATCAATAATTTCAGACTCAGCTTTCTTTAAAGCGGCTTCTTCATGCTGCTTTATTTCATCAATTATCTTAGATTTCTTCCTTTTTGCGTATTTATCAATAACGCTTAAAAAGTTACTGGATTTATAGCTTTTATGCATCTTTAGCTCACCCCTTTATCTCACTGCTGGATTTATAATTTAGGAATTATCTTTTGGAGGACCTTCCTGAATTTTCAGGCCAATCGCCTCTTGAATATATTTTGTTATATAATCATGAGAACGCCCTGATGACTTACGATCCGGAATGACAACAACCAATGGAGTACCACAATGATTTTTTAACTCATCAATTGTATCTTCAATCTGATCTGCAAGGCCCTCATTTATTAGAAGTATCGCAACATCTTCTTTTTGTAGCGAAGCGTTTATTGCTGTTTTAGCTTCCTCCGGAGTACGCACCAACGTACCTACTATACCCGCAAGTCTCATTCCAACAATTACATCTCTGCTGTTGCTGATTAAATCAAACCGCATAGGCTTATACTCCTAAATTTAATATGTCATTGAGTCTACCTAAAATCATTATTGAAATTACAAGACCATATATAGCAATACCTTCACCTAATGCAACGAGAATTAATGATTTACCAAAAGCTTTTGGATTTTCTGAAGTTGCTGCTATTGCTGCCGGAGCTGCTGATGCAACAGCTATTCCTCCGCCTATTCCGGCGAGCCCTACCGAAAGAGCTGCGGCAACTAAACCTATACTGAAAGCGCCTGCCTTTGAACCGTTATCGCTAGAAACAGAAGATTGTGTTGTTTGAGATGCAGATGAACCGGTTGATGATGTTTGTTCTGCTTTTACAGGTATTATTAAAGTAAAAAGCATTACAACAAAAACACTGCAAATTTGTGCAATCATAGCTTTCTTTTTGCTTACGCCTCTTTTTACTGCTTTTGCTGCAATCCATGCGGTTAAAATAATAATCAATGCTGGAATAATAAGATAAAATGATAACATAATAAATTCCTCCAAAAATATTTTTAAATTTAATCTATAAAATTCTATATCTAATTCAAATTATCTGAAACTGAAATTGGGGTAAATGCTCTACCTTGTCCTTCAAAAAATTTACTGAATATTTCATAAAATTCAAGTCTTAAAACCTGTATGCCTGACAAGAGCGCCTCAAGAACTATTACGATGGCATTGCCCAGAATTACAACTATATAATAGCCTATTCCGCTACCAACCATTTCCGCAATCGTAAATACTGCCATCATCATACCGACATGAACAAGTGCAAAAGCTCCAACTCTTAAAAATGATATTGTATTAGAACCATAACTTAAAATCATTTCAAAAAGTTCAAAGAATCCTTGTAAAATGTAATCCACCCAGCTTTCAGGCTTCCAATTTGGTTGCTTATTAACAAGTTTTACAAGTATTTCACTAAACATCAACACAATAAGCGGGATGCCTATAAAAGCTATGATAAATGCGGTATTAACAACGCCGGTATGCAATACAATCATATCTAAAAGAACGAATATAATAGATGAATAAAGTACAAGCCCGGAAAGCCCATTCGAACTAAACAAAGCTTCTCCTAAATTCTTTCGCTTAAGCGACGAGTAAACACCCATAATCATAGATATAATAAGTAATAAAATTCCGATGCCTATTGTTGCGTATATCACATAACTAGTAGTGTTAGACTCCATTATTTCTATCGGCTTACCCGGCAATCCAAAAACTTTTTGATAAAAAGTATCAAGTACGTGTTCGAAACCAAAAACCGAACCAAACAATATGCCGAAAATCGCAGATGAAATTCCACACGGAATCAACGCTTTGCCCAGCTTCATATTTTTAAATTTCCACATAAGATATCCAGCAAGTGAAACAACAAGGCCTTGACCTAAATCCGCAAACATTATTCCAAAAAGAATTGTATAGGTAATTGCTACAAATGCAGTTGGGTCTATCTCGTTATAAGAAGGCATACCGTAAGTGTCCACAAAAAACTCAAAAGGTTTAAACAACTTTTTGTTTTTCAACTTTACCGGAGGCAAATGGTCTAATATGTTTTTTCCTTCCTCGGTTGTGTATTCTATACCTTTTACTTTTGAAATTTTATCCTGAAGATCTTTTAAATGCTCTTTGGGTACCCAGCCAACAAGAATAAAACTTGAATTATATCTTGCGGCATACGACTTGATTTCAAAATAAGTACTCAACTGCCTTAGCTTTAGATAAAATTTCATACACTTATTCTTTTGCGAGTCCCAAAATTCAGATATCTCTTTTTCCAAAATCTCAATTTGCTTATATAATTCTTGGCAGTGATTCTCAAAATACATTACCTGTTCGTATGGAGCCATGTCGTATGGCTTTAACTCAACCTCCTCAAAATACAAAGAGGAAAACAGTCTGTCTATTTCTTGTCTGTGCTCACTATCAGAAAAGTATATACCCCACTGATACTCACCATCATTCTTAAACGGGAAGAACAAAAGCTCTATATCTTTTTTTGCACTTTCATCTCGTAAACTCGCAAATTTACCGTACGTAGAAACAGGGATTTTGCCAAACTTTGGAATTACATATTCACAATCAAGCAACTCCGATACAGTTTTATTAAGCCCGTAAAAATTCTTTAGAACTTCTATTTCTTGCTTTTCTTGTGAAATTTGTTTATACAATTGTCTTTTTTTGTCTAGTCTTTCGTTAATCGTTTTAGAAAAAAACTTTACATATCTTTCTATTTTCATAGGGCTAGTAAAAAATTTTTTTATATCCACCTTAAAAGGTTTCTTACCACACATGTGCACAGCGTTTTTTAATGTTTGGAATGACTCAAGATATGGGTTTTCAGCTGAAATAGCCGCAAAGCCTTCTGTGTTCGAATAGAACGAAAACACATTATCCGGCTGAAAAACACCGGATTCTCCACAAATATTCACTATCTCGTCAATATTTTCCATATCACCTATTATGCTGATAAAATTCATTTCCGAAACAGCCATGTGATTCTTACCTCGCTTTTTACATTGATTTTGCTATTTATTACTAAACTATAAGCATTTTTTTTATTTCATCGGGGTCTAATTTATATTTTACTCCCTCTATTATATTTATCAAATTCAAAATTTCTGTTTCTTTAAGGAATATATAAGAAACAAGAACTATAGGGGGGTAAACCGAAAATCTTATATTATGTTTACACCAATTAAATCTCATATTTGTCGGGACTTTATCTATAATATCAAGCCCTCTTGAAAACCACTTTCGACCCATCTTGGTTTCTTTCATATCGGCCATCATTTTTTTGTTATCTTGCGAATTTATGAATTTTTCAAGTTCTTCTTTTTTTAAAGTGCCACGCTTGATAATTGCAAGTTCCATATACTCTGTATCGAGGTTATAGAATTTCTTCATGCGCACGATTCTTATAAGATTTAAAAGATCTATATATGTGTTAAAAAGGTCTGTTAACTCTTTCTTTGCCTTACCTTTAACATACTTATTTATAACTCCAAAAACAACCTCATACATATAATTATAAAGAGCGGTTTCAATAGCAGTAAGATTAATTCTTTCTCCGGGTGACGGCTTAAATGGAAGTAGTATTTTATAATATACAGACTTTTTTATAATATTTAAAAAGTCATCATAACTTTTAATGTGTTGCAGCGCTTTTAAATCAAACTTAGCGTGCGTGTGGAAAAATACCGGCACTGTTTGAATGTATTCACCGGATTGCCCCGCAGAAAGAAGCGTAAGACTATGCATTATTTGCTCAATTTCTGCCCTAGCCATTATATAATCAAAAAAATGCTCTCCTACCCATAAATCATATCTTCCTAAAGATTCAAAATCTACAAAAAGTTTGGATTTTATACTTCTTTCCAGTTCTGTTCTATGAACACTATTTTCGCTCATTCCGTTCAAGACGTCAGCGTAATTAGTGTTTCTTTTTAAATACACAGCTATGTCAGAAACGTTTCTGAGTGCTAAAATTTCATTATAATTTTTTTCTTTTATCCTTTTGCCATAAAGTGCGCGAGCTTTAGAAAGAACTGCATTGGGCGCATAAGATAGCAACATAAAACTCAAGCATTAGCGAAACTAATTTCGCCCGCTCTTCACCACCTGTTTCAAAAATGCTTACCTAAAAATACACATCATTATAAAAACTATTCTTCAACAACTTTATTGAATAACATATCAGCCCATTTTTCTTTGTTGTCAGAATAAGTTTTTTCTAAACGGCGAGCCTTCTTTTGATAGGTCCCTTCTATGGCTTTAAGTTTAACAACAGCTTTTATCTTTTCTTCTTTTTCCAATGCTTTTATATTGGCACGAGCTTTATCTAAATATTCTTCACGTTTACGCTCTTTCATATCCATGATTTTTTGCTCAGAATCTATCTTGCGCTGTTTAGCTTTTGTAATACTTTCTCTGGCTTCTTTATCGCGTTCGATTAGCCGATTTATCATATCTTCCATATTCAATACCTCGATTTATAATAACCAAATCTATACCTATAATATGAATTTTTCATTATATTAAATATTATGATATAAATTCTTAAAAAGTCAACAACATATTTTAAAGCCAGCATAACCCCCCACATATCATCTATATAGTTTAATATATATTTTTTCAGTATTTACATAATCAAAAATATAAGATAAAATATTTTTGAAATTAATTTATATTTAAAACATAATTAATTACATCATGGGAGTGTTTTACTTGGAAACTAAGTACGGTAGAATTTTGTTAAAATTAAGTGGAGAAGCTCTAGCCGGCAAAAAAGAATTTGGGATTGATTTTGAAGCAATAAAACCAATTGTTGAATCAATAAAAAAATGCGTAGACCTAGGAACAGAAGTAGCAATAGTAGTAGGCGGAGGCAATTTTTGGAGAGGCCGCAGCAGTGGCAACATGAACAGGGTTAAAGCCGATCATATGGGTATGCTCGCAACCGTCATAAACGCTATTGGACTTTCTGACGCTCTTGAACGCATCGGAGTAGAAAGTAAAATAATGACATCTATACATTTTCCGCAAATAGGTGAACTTTATTCGCCCGAAAGAGCAATACATCATTTAAAAAAAGGCCGTGTGGTTATTTTTGGATACGGCACAGGCAACGCTTTCTTCTCAACCGATACAGCATCGGCACTAAGAAGTGCAGAAATAAAAGCTCAAGCAATCTTTAAAGCAACAAATGTTGACGGAGTATATAATGATGATCCAAAAACAAATCCGAACGCAAAAAAATATGTTGAAGTAACATTAGACGAGGTACTTTCAAAAAATCTTAAAGTAATGGATTCAAGTGCAGCTTCAATCTGCAGAGACAACAACATATCTATACTTGTGTTTAGCATATTAGACCCTAACAACCTTGTTCGCACACTTTGCGGCGAAAATTTAGGCACTATTGCAAGACCATAAAACAAAATTATCGGAGGTATTAACTATATGAACAATCTAATAAATGAAGCACAATCTAAAATGAACTCCAGCGTAGAAAGATTAAAATCTGAATATTCTGAAATCCAAGCAGGACGTGCAAATCCATCAGTACTCAACAAAGTTATGGTGGATTATTATGGCACACCAACACCAATCAGCCAAATAGCAGCAATCTCGATTTCTGAAGCCAGAATTTTAGTCATTCAACCGTGGGACGTTTCTATGCTAAATCCTATTGAAAAATCAATTCAAAAATCAGACCTAGGGATAAATCCTCAAAACGACGGAAAAGTTTTACGTCTTATATTCCCTCAATTAACAGAGGAGCGCCGCAGAGATATTTCTAGAGAGATTTCTTCACTTGCTGAAAACTCTAAAATTTCAATAAGAAATATTCGCCGTGATGCAATGGATAAACTCAAAAAAATGAAAAAAGATTCTGAGATCACTGAAGATGATCAGAAAAAAGGTGAGAAAAAAGTCCAAGACTTAACAGATAAGTTCTGCAAAGAAATTGACAGTATTTGCGACTCAAAGACCGCTGAGATAATGACACTATAACAGCTTTTAAAGGACTTTTTAACTATGAACAATAATAAAACCCAAAATAAAATTCTACCAAAACACATAGGAATAATAATGGACGGAAACCGGAGATGGGCCAAGGCAAAACATCTTCCGGTATTTGCCGGCCATTCTCAGGGTGCAGAAACTTTTAAAAAAATAGTGCTTTACTGCAATAAAATAGGGCTAGAAAATTTAAGCGTCTATGCGTTTTCAACCGAAAACTGGAAACGCTCCGAAGCTGAAGTTTCTGCCCTTATGTTGCTTTTTAAACGTTACATAAATAAAGTTATACACGAATTCAAAGAAGAAAACGTCAAAATTAGATTTATAGGCGATATGTCAAGGTTTTCTAAAGATATAAAAGACGGAATAGAATATATCGAATCTGAAACTAAAAATCATACCGGATTAAGTTTAAACATAGCCATGAACTATGGTGGAAAAGATGAAATAGTAAACGCAACAAAAAATATAGTTAAAAAAGCCATCTCAGGAGAAATTAAACCTGAGCAAATAGATGAATCAGCCATACAAAACGAACTCTATACTAAAAACATACCGGATTTGGATTTGATAATCCGAACAGCAGGAGAACAAAGGATTTCAAACTTTATGCTTTGGAAAGCCGCATATGCCGAGTTTTATTTTTCTGATATACTATGGCCGGATTTTTCACCAAAAGACTTTGACAAAGCAATAAATGAATACTTCAACCGTACAAGAAAATTTGGGGGGCAGTAAATCATGCGTAAAAGAGTCATATCCGGATTAACCGGAGCGCTACTTGTAATTTTGATTCTATTTTTTAATCAAACTCACCCCGCAGTACTAAATATAGCAGCTGCGATAATTTCTGTTTTAGCAATACATGAGGTTTTTTGCGTAGTAGGCAATCCGGCCCAATGGCTAATAACTATACCTACAACTATATTTGTTGCATGTGTGCCGCTTTTTAGCTGCTCTCTATCTTGGAGCGCCATTTGGTATATATATTCTATATGGATGTTTTCATTAATGCTAATAAAACCGGATATAAAATTTATCAGCATAGCTAAAATATATACAATGGCAATACTAATCGCAGCCTCTTTTGGATATATGATTAGCCTAAGAGATCTTGGAGAAAGCAATGGAAGCTTTTTCGTTCTTTTAGGTCTATGTATTGCGTGGATGTCCGACACAGGAGCATATTTTTGTGGTAAAATATTCGGCAAAAACAAACTCTACCCTGAAATAAGTCCTAAAAAAACAATAGAGGGCTTTTTTGGTGGAATAATCGTTTGCGTTATTTCTGTATTAGTCACAGTTTTAGGGTTCAACGCACTGGGCGGAGAATTTAAAATTAATTATTTCCTATTAATCATAATATCAATTATAGGCTCGCTTATATCTGTACTAGGCGACTTATGCTTTTCAGCCGTAAAACGCAGGTGCAAAGTAAAAGACTTTGGCGATGTTATGCCCGGTCACGGCGGAATATTAGATAGATTTGACAGTGTGATTTTTGTTATACCCTATACATATATGGTCTTAAAATTTATTCTTAACTAAACAAAACAAGGAAGTTACTATATGAATAAAACAATATCTGTTCTTGGTTCAACGGGTTCTATTGGCACTCAAACACTTGAAGTTGCCAGAGAATGTGGAATAAAAGTTTCCGCAATAGCGGCAAAAAAAAATATAAATCTTCTTGAAACCCAAATACGAGAATTTAAACCTAAAATCGCCGCTGTATTTGATGAAAAAGCAGCCTCAGAACTTAAAAAAAATGTAGCCGATACTTCTACTAAAGTAGTAAGTGGCATGGAAGGACTATGCGATGTTGCTTGCGAAAATAATGCAGAAATAGTCCTTACTGCTGTTTCCGGAATGATAGGCATAACTCCAACTCTTAAAGCAATACAATCTAAAAAAACGATAGCTCTGGCAAACAAAGAAACTCTGGTAGCAGGCGGAGAGCTGGTTATGCAAGAAGCCGCAAAAAATGGCGTTGACATACTGCCGGTGGACAGCGAACATAGTGCGATTTTTCAATGCTTACAAGGCTGCAAAGACAAAAAACATATAAATAAATTGATTTTAACAGCTTCAGGAGGTCCTTTTTTTGGTAAAACAAAATCTGAACTGGAATCCGTGACCATAAAAGACACCTTAAATCACCCAAACTGGGATATGGGTGCTAAGATAACGGTAGATTCTGCAACCATGATGAATAAAGGGCTCGAAATTATAGAAGCAACACATTTATTTGGAATCGATGAAGCAAAAATAGATGTTTTAATTCACAGAGAAAGCATACTACATTCTGCAGTTGAATTTATAGATGGTGCAATAATAGCTCAGATGGGTGTTCCGACTATGAAAACTCCTATAAGATACGCTATAAGTTACCCTAACAGAATAAATTCACAAGACGAAAAACTAAATCTTGCAAAAATAAGAAATCTTTCCTTTTTTGAACCGGATTATAAAACTTTTGAGGCTCTAACAATTTGCCGAGAAGCACTAAGAAATGGCGGAAGCTCTACACTTATAATAAACTCTGCAAACGAAGAAGCTGTTGGTATGTTCTTGAACCAAAAAATCAAATTTAATGATATAATAAAACTTATAAAACTAGCACAAAAACAATTTAAACCTCAAAAAATTTCTTCATTGGAAGAAATTTTGAAAATTGATAGCGATGTAAGGAGCTTTATAAAATCACTTGTTTAAATAAAATAAAATTAAGTGTATAATTACTATAAATAATATCAAAAATCAAGGAGAATTTTATGCCTATATTACTTACAGTAGTTGGTGTTTTACTTTTTAATTTAGTTATGCTTATTCATGAGCTTGGACATTTTTTAACGGCCAAGAAATTTGGCGTACAAGTAAATGAATTCGCTTTAGGAATGGGGCCCAGAATTTTTAAATTTCAAAAAGGTGAAACCGTATTTTCCCTCAGAGCAATCCCGATTGGCGGATTTTGTGAAATGGAAGGAGAAGAAGGTGCCAGTAAAGACCCTCGCTCATTCGGGTCAAAACCCGCATGGCAAAGAGCAATTATTATAGTAGCCGGCGCAATAGTGAACCTAATTTTAGGCTTCATAATTACGTTAATAACTCTCTGCCCGCAAGAGAAATTCCCCTCTACCACTGTCAGCAAATTCAGTGATCCGGCAATCACTTCTCAACACGGATTAATGGTCGGCGACAAAATAATAAGCGTAGATGGCTCAAAAATAATTAACTACGATGACTTGAATTTTTGTTTAAAAATTGGTCAAAAATCATGCTTTGACCTAGATGTTGAAAGAAACGGGAAAATAATCTCATTAAAAGGCTTAGAGTTTTATACTGAACCTAATAAAAGCAACAAACCTATGCCAATGATAGATTTTAAAGTTGAACCAATAGAGAAAAACTTTTTTTCACTTATGGACCAATCATTTAAAAAGACTGCATCAACTGTAAAAATGGTATGGTTAAGTTTAAAAGGTATAATATCCGGGAAATTCTCACTTAAAGATATGGCGGGACCTGTAGGTATAGCTCATGTAACCACAGAAGTAGCTTCAGAAGCACTTAAAACCAGCAATTTTGCCGCATTTATGTCTATTATATCAATGATGGCAATGCTAACCATAAACCTTGGGATTTTAAACTTACTACCTATCCCTGCGCTTGACGGAGGAAGACTGGTTTTTATTCTTTTTGAAATGATAACAAGAAAAAGAATTAACGAAAAATACGAGAATTTAGTAAATGGAATTGGATTTATATTACTTTTATTACTTATAATTATACTTACATTTAACGATATAGCTAGAATTTTTAGAGGCCCATTATTTTAAATAAAAGGAACTGCAAAACAAATGAACAATAAATCACGTGAAGTTAAAATTGGCAACATTAAAATTGGCGGAAATAACCCCGTTGCAGTGCAGTCTATGCTAAACATACCATCACACAACACAGAAAAAAG
>CAYUTE010000126.1:0-20417 GCA_964447545.1 uncultured Eubacteriales bacterium | reverse complement strand
CTCCGCTTTTTATGTTAACTATGCCAACAAAAGCGGTTATAAACATTTCGACCTCATTATTTTCACATAGTCGGTTGTTTACAATTTTTAATGTTTCTTCCGGTGAGTTGCCTTGTTGTAATTGGTTTTTTATTAGTATTTTAGCAATTGCCATAAATAATGCTCCTGAAATATCTTTGCCGGAAGCATCAGCGATTACTATTGCTAAGTTGTTGTTGTTTATAAAGAAGAAATCGTAAAAATCTCCTCCAACCTCTTTGGCAGGGTCTGTTATTGCATAAATATCAAAATCTTTATGATCCGGAAATGCAGGGAACGTACTTGGCAACATACTTTTCTGGATTTTTTGTGCTATTAATAACTCGCTTTGTGCTGCTTGTTTTTCTTCTGCTGCTTTTTTTAAATTTACCGTGTACTCCTGTATGCTTTGAGCCATATTGTTTAAATTGTTAGATAATTCGCCGAGCTCGTCCCTTGAATTGTTTGTTATTCTGTAAGAAAAATCGCCTTCTGCAATAATTTTTGCTTGTTTGTTCAATTCTTTTAAAGGACTCATTATTACAGAGGTAAATTTTTTGCAAATTATAAAAATTATAACTCCTAGCGCAGAAAATACCAAAAGTAACTCTATTATAATAATAGTTAGTTGTTCCTCAATAAGTTTTTGGGCGCTTTGAGATAATTCAAAAAGTCTATGTATGCTTATACAAGCTATAACGCCTGTGAAAATTTGTGAAACAAGTGCTGCAATTAATATCATTGCGAAGATTTTATGGGCTATGGACATATTGTTAAAATATTTTTTCAAAATAAATCCTCCCAACTTTTTGTTGAGAGGATTATATCATATTGCACATTTACAAATCAATGTTTTATAAATAGGATACAATTTTTTGACTATATCATATTTTTTCTTTTTAATAGTAACCACGCCGCAACGCAACCAACAGCCATCATTACAAACGGAGCAATCCAATTGTCCATTAGCGGTATGCCGGGGTTGTTCATGCCGTATATTCCGGATATTATTGTAGGTATTGAAAGTACGAGTGTTATTGAAGCTAAGATTTTCATAACATCGTTTAGATTGTTAGAAATTAGAGATTCAAAAGTCCCCATAGTGCTTGAAAGTATATTTAAATATATTTCTGTCATTTCCGTTGCCTGAGTAAACTCTATTTTAATATCTTCCAGCAGTTCGCGTGCTTCATCATTTAGCTTTATATATTTTCCTCGGTTTATTTTTCCAATCATTCCGCTTATAGACTTTAATGATGCAGAAAAATAAACCAAAGATTTTTCAATTTCTAAAAACTGAATCAGCTGATCATTGCGCATAGTTTTTTTAAGCTTTTCTTCAACACGCTCTGTTATTTTGTTTATTTGCTTTAAGTATAACAGATATTTGCCCGCCGCCCTGAGCATTATTTGAAGCGCAAATTTATTTTTGTCTTCCACTGTTACGTTTTTAATTAACCCTTCAGCGAATTCGTTTATAATAGCATTTTCTTTGATAGAAATAGTTATTATGTTTGTTGGTGTTATAATTATACTTAGTGGCAAAGTGTAGTACGTAAAGTTGTTGCCGGACTTATCTACAATAGGACTATCTATAGTCATAAGAGTTTTTCCGTCATCGATGTCGATATGTGAAGATTCCTCTTCGTCGAGAGATGACCTAACAAATTCCGGCTCGACCGAAAGCTCTGATATAAGAAAATTAATTTCTTCTTCATCAGGATTAACGCAATTTATCCAACATTCAGGGCAATAATTTTTTATTCGTGTAGTTTTTCCTTCAACGGTTTTATAATATCTAATCATAAAAAATCATCCCCTTGAATATTATTTTGGCCTGTATTTATATCATATAATTATATTCTAACACATATTAGTTTTTCTGACTAGTAAAAAGAAATTATGGGTATGAAAAATATACTGTTCATAGAATATAACATTGTTGTTTATTAGTAAACTATATTTTCTTTACTTTTTGACCTGTGTTTTTTAGTATAGTATTCTCTTCAATAACGCCTCGTACCATAGAGGTGGGGTATATTGTGGAATTCCTACCAAGTAAGGTACCCGGATTTAGCACCGAATTGCACCCTATTTCTGCATAGTCGCCTACTATTGCACCGAATTTTTTCATATTGGTATTTATTTTTTCTCCGTTTACGTTTACTTGGACTAAAGATTTATCTGATTTTACATTTGAAGTTATTGCGCCTGCACCAAAGTGACTATGATATCCGAGTACCGAATCTCCTATATAATTAAAGTGCGGGACTTGAACATTGTTGAATAGAATAGAGTTTTTAATTTCTACAGAGTTCCCAACAACACAGTTTTCGCCTACTATTACGCCTCCACGAATAAATGCGCAGTGACGAATCTGTGAATTTTTACATATTATAGTAGGGCCTGCTATATAAGCCGATGGAAATACATCTGCTTGATTTGAAATCCAAACATCTTCTCCAATTTTTTTGTACTCAGATATAGGCAATGTTGGACCTAGTTTTAGAATAAAATCTTTTATTTTGGGTAATACTTCCCAGGGGTAATCTATTCCCTCAAATATATCTTTGGAAATAGTTTGAGTAATATCTAAAAAGTTCTTGAAAAATAAAGCTTTGTTTTCTTGCATAAATCAATGTAAAATGGCCAAACACAAATAATATGTTTAGCCGTTTTCCTCCTGTGTCTTTGTTAGTATTTTTATAAATTAAATAATTTTATTTTTAGGGAATGAAATAATAAATTCAGTGCTTTTCCCAACTTCGCTTGTAACCTCTATTGTTCCGCCATACGATTCTGTTATGTCTTTTGCAATCGAAAGCCCAAGCCCGGAACCCTCAACATTTAATTTTTTGCATGCATCACCACGGTAGCGCTTGTCAAATATCTTCTTTATGTCTTTGCTGGAAATACCTACTCCGGTATCTTTTATTTTTATAAATACCTTATTGTTTCTCTCAAGGAGTTCAACAAATATTTTTCCGCTTTCACGGTTATATTTAATTGCGTTTTCTATTATATTGATTAATATTCTTGACATTTTATCTTCCGGAACAGAAACAAAAATGTCGCTGCTTTCTGCTTTTATAGATATTTCTATGTTTCTCTTGTCGGCAAGAGGAGTAAGTTCTTTGACGTTTTTTACAACTTGTATATTTATATTGCACGATTGGTTAGTAGCACTTTTATCGATATTTTCTGAAACGGCTAAAATGTTATTGACTAAAGCAAGCAATCGCTGAGATTCTGAAAAAATTATGGAGTAAAATTCTTTTTGAGTTTCTTCATCTTGCGAACCTTTAATTAAAAGTTCGGCAAAGCCCATTATAGAAGTAATAGGTGTTTTTAAATCATGAACTACTTCTGTTAAATCAAGCTTTTGGGCATTAAAGTCTGGCATTAAATTAGTACTCATACAGATCAAACTGCACATCTAAGCTATGCGCAGTTATTATTCAGCTCCTTTCTTTAAATCAATTTTTTTGCATTTTCATTCACTTAGTTCTTCGTCCGATGCGATTCTGTATCCAACTCCACGGACTGTCAATATGTATTTTGGGTGTTCAGGTTTTTCTTCTATTTTCTGACGTAAATATCTTATATGAACGTCTACGGTACGAGCATCGCCGCAGAATTCGACGTCCCAAACTTTTTCCATAAGTTGGTCACGGCTTAAAACTCGTCCTCTGCTTAATATTAAAGATGATAAAAGGTCGAATTCTTTCATCGTAAGGTCAACAGGGGTGTTACCTTTTAGTACGGTTCTTCTGGCAAGGTTTACTGTTAAATCGCCACATGTTATTACATCGTTGTTTGAATCGTTTGTGTCGGAGTATTCTTTTCTTCTTATAACAGCTTTAACACGTGCGCACAGCTCTTTAACGCTAAATGGTTTGGTTACATAGTCATCTGCGCCCATTTCTAATCCTAAAACGCAGTCGACTTCATCGTTTCTTGCGGTTAAAAGGATTATTGGTATAGTTCTTGTTACTTTGTCTAGTTTAAGGCGGCCGCATACGCTTAAGCCGTCCGGTGCCGGCATAATCCAGTCTAATACTATAGCGTCAGGTATTCTGCGTTGAACTGCTTTTAAAAGTTCGTCGCCTCCGGCAAATTCTTGAGTTTCAAATCCGTATTCTTTGAGGGCAAGGGATGCAAGTTTTCTGATGTTAGGTTCATCGTCTACCACATAGACCAATGATGTTTCCGATTCTGACATAATTTACTACACACTCCTAAAAATTAATACAAGTAAAATCAATATTAAAAAAATCTTGCAAGAAATCAATTAATAAATTTTACTTAATAAAAAAATAATTATTTTCAAAGCGAATCTATTATAATACAAAAACAAAATAAAAACAAATATTTTATTTAACAATTGATTTTTGTGAGGGTAAAATATAGTTTTTTTGAGAAAAAAAGTTTTTTATCAGATTGCAAATATCTGTTTTTTGTTTTTTAAAAAGCCCTAATTTTACAAAATATTATGTACAATCGGCAAATCTCAGTAAATTAAAAATAGTTTAATATATTAGTAATAAATGAGGTGGTTTTATAAAATTGTGTTAAAATAAAAAATTTTTTATTTTAATAAAATTTAGGCCTTGACAATTTTGAGTTTTAATAGTAAAATGAAAACAGTTTTCAAGATATATCGCAGAATGGAGCAGCCTGGTAGCTCGTCGGGCTCATAACCCGAAGGTCGGTGGTTCAAATCCACCTTCTGCAACCAAAATATTTCCGCTCAACTGAATCTAATGATTTATTTGAGCGGATTTTTTAATTTGATAATTGGTCAATGATATTGATTGGTGTTTTTAAAAACAATTATTTAGAGTTATAACTTGAAGTATTAATATGCAATAGCAAATTTATTTTTATGTGGGTATGCATTTTACTGACCGGATAATAGAATTTTTTAATCGCATTCCAAAAAATTTTTCATCATTATTAGGAACAGCGAGTTGCTAATTGAATTTGAGTTTTTAAATATTTTTCTAAAAGTAGGGGTGCTTAAAAAAGCCGCTTTTTTAATTGCATTTCTTACAGCGGCTTCAACGCATTCGGGTGAAGTTAAGTTTTTTAAAGCTATAATATTGTATATTTCACTCATAGACATGGATTTTGGAGCATCAATAAGTTTGTATATGGCTGTGGATATATACTTATATCCTAAAATATTTAGTGGAACTCCAACGTCTTTTACTAATTTTTTTATTTTTAAAATGTTATTTTCTTTTATTGTGGTTTTGTCGAGTTGCATTAGATTACGTCCTTAATTAAGTATTTGTGATTTATAATCACAAAGACAAGATTATCATTTATTTTGCCAAATTGCAACCCCTAATTTTAGTGTATTTATAATTTTAAAACACCAGATAAATTTTGTATGATAGAATGCTATTTAAACGAATTTTAGGCTTTTAAAGCTATAAGTGATTTGGTTATTCGGTCAAGAACATATCTATCTCATGCAACAAATAATATTCCGGAGTTTTGTTTAAATTTAATTTTTTAACAAAATTTTCTATTTTTTGTTTATTAACGCTCACGTCTGAAACTTTATGTCCGCTCGCAGTTTCGATTCCATAGGATATATAAGTTATATTTTCTTCATTAGATAGAATTTCTTTCGTTACTCTGTACATATTGCGAGAATGCCTCCTTGTGCATATATTATACACAATTCGTGTAAACAAACATACCTAAAAAAATCGAATATTTTCGAATTTCTAAAGGAATGTTGTTTTGATTTTTATTTAAACTCGCTCTTTATTACTTTGATTCTGAATAAGTTGAAATATAAAAATCGTTTTTGTGTTCCGTTTTTTGTCTGTGGCGATGTATGCCGATTTTACTTGTTTTTTGTTTTTAAAATTTATTTTTCTTGCGGTAAATATGTTTCAAGGATATAATTTTAAATATACTAAATATATTTTGTAAGGAATATGTAAAAATGGAATATAAAATCGAATTAGGTATTTGGAAGTCAATATTTGCTGTTCCCGGCGACGTAGTAGAGGATTATTTGCGTGACTTGAATGAGGCACAAATAAAAACTCTTCTTTGCGTTTTGAAATATTCTTATGAAAAAATCAATGTTAATAAGATTTCAGAACTTTGCAATTTGGATTGTCGGACTGTTGAACAATCTTTAGAGCGTTTGTTTAATATGGGGATTTTAAGTAAAGAAAGCGTATCTAGTGATTGCAAAGTTGAGGAAAATAAATCGTTTGGCAAAGATTTTTCTGTTGGCAAAACTGGTGTTTTGGGTAATAGATCTGAAGTTAGATATAAGCGCCCGAGTGCTTCTTATATAGCACAGAGAATGCAAAGTTCGAAAGATATATCTTATATGATGCAAGAAGCGGAGGTTATATTAAAAAGGCCGCTTTCCGGAGGAGACAGTGCGGTTTTACTCATGCTTCATGATAATGACGGCTTGCCGTTAGACGTAATTTTAATGCTTCTTCAGTATACTGTTGATGTTGGCAAAGCCAATATGAAGTATATAAGTAAGACCGGTCAAAACTGGGCGAAAGATGGCGTTGATAATCTAGAAAAAGCTGAAAAGAAAATCAAAAATTTGAATCATACATTCTTGATTTGGAAAAAATTTGAAAATCTAATAGGTATAGACCATAGATCGCCTACGTCCGCTGAAGAAGAAACTGTATTGCGTTGGTTTGATTTATGGAACTTTAGTGATGATATGGTAAAAGAAGCTTATGATAGATGTGTTAATAAAAACGGTAAATACGTATTGAAGTATATGGACAGCATAATTAAGCGTTGGCATACTCAAGGAATAGTAACCATAGAACAAGCATTGTTAGAAAATAAAAGTCGAAAAAATGGTAAATCTGCCAAAGGGAAATCCTTGGGAGCTTCTTATAGCATAGATGAATATGAGAATTTTGACTTCTTAGACTATGTAAATTAATCATAAGTCATGATTTTTAAGACAGGAGATGTGTAAAGTGGGTTATAGCAGAGAAATATACGATCAGGTGCAGAAAGATCTTTATCAACTAAGAGTAGATGCGTGGGAAGAATTAGAACGTAAGAAGAAGTTGCTATATAAACGATTCCCCAGAGTTGCCGAAATTCAAAAAGAAATAGCTTCTACCGCAATTGAATCAGCTAAAGCTGTACTTAATGGTTCGGGCGCAAAGCGACAATTGGAACGCCTGAGAGAAAAAAATAATGTTCTAAAAACCGAGCTTGCAGGTATACTTAAAAGTATAGATTTGTCAGAAGATTATTTAGAAGTTAAATATAATTGCGAAAAATGCTGTGATGAGGGATTTATAGACGGAAAAATGTGCGACTGCATGAAAAATATGTTGCGCAAAGAGTGCTATAAAAGATTAAATAATATATCTCCGCTTGAGCTTTCCTCTTTTGAAAACTTTGACATTAGTTATTATCCGGATGTTTCTACCGAAGCCTCAAAACGCTCTGCACGTGAGTCTATGCGTAGAATATTCGAGTATTGTAAAAAATATGCGGAAGATTTTTCAAAACGCTCGCCTAGTTTGTTAATGATGGGTAATCCGGGGCTTGGAAAAACTCATCTTTCACTTGCGATTGCTAACGAGGTTATAAAAAAGGGCTATGGCGTTATTTATGTATCTACTCAGAATATGGTTACGCAAATGGAAAAAGAAAAGTTTCAAAGTTATAAAAGCGATGGCGGAAGCGAACGTCACTTTATAGATTGCGACTTGTTAATTGTTGATGATTTGGGTACCGAATATGCAACTGCGTTTTCTAATGCATCAATATATAATGTTGTGAACTCGCGTATAATGATGGGAAAGCCCACTATTATTAGTACTAATCTTACAATAAAAGAACTGGAAAAATACTATACTCCAAGAACTGTTTCTAGGATAATGGGGAATAATATAAAATTGGAGTTCTGCGGCCTTGATATACGTCAAAGACGTTTAAGGGAGTCGTTAAGTAGATAACGTAACGTATTAAGGCGGTTGTTTTCTTGGACATATAATAAGTATAGTCACCTATTTAAAATAGGTGACTATTTTTAATTTTTGTTTTTCGGTTGGATTAATATTTAATTTTTGAAGGGCTATTGTTGCAATAGAGTTAAATAAGTGATAAACTCAAATAGTGATTAACTATCACAAATATTTTTTAAGGTGTAGATTGTAGAGTGTATATGCAAGGCGTCGAGAACCCCAAAATAAGAATATTTATAATTGAGGATGAGGTAAAATATAGAAAACAGTTGTTGAACTTTTTCAGAGAAGATAAAGAAATTGAGGTTTGCGGCTGCTTGCCGGGCAATGAAAATATAATCCCTAAAATAGAGTTCTATAAACCCGATATAATACTTATTGATTTTTTGGCAAGAAATTATTCAGGCAAAAGAATTTTATGTGAATTAAATTCACTGAGATTTGACTTTGAATTTAAAATTATAGTTATGTCTTCACTTCAAAGCGTCTGGGCTATGGAAAAATCTTTTAGAGCGGGAATATCGTATTATATAAATAAGCCCATTATTTTTGCAATGCTTAGAGAGGCAGTTAAAAAAGTTTATTATTTTAAAGTTGAAAGCGAGAAAATCGAGGAAGACGATGTGTAAAATTAAAAAAGTAATAATTTTAAAACTAGTAAAATAAAAATATAGCAAATACTGTATTTTTAGGAGATGGTAATTAAGTGATTATCAAATTAAAACCACTTATATTAAATATCCTGATTGCCGTTGGAGCCGGTTTTTTATCTAGTTTTTTAGTCGGAAATTTTTCTGAGCTTTATACAAATGTTAATACTCCCGATTTTGCTCCTCCGGCGTGGATATTTCCCGTAGTGTGGACTGTTTTGTATATTCTTATGGGTGTATCTGCCTATCTTATTGGGGAATCTAAATCAAGTTCAAGAAATTCGGCTTTGCTTTTGTATTATACCCAGCTTATAGTGAATATTATCTGGCCGCTTTTATTCTTTTTGGGCAAGTTCTATTTCTTTAGTTTTATATGGATTTTGATTTTATGGGCTCTTGTTATTTGGATGATTTTTAAATTTTATAAAATAAATAAATTGGCAGCGCTTTTGCAGATTCCGTATTTATTATGGCTTACTTTTGCGGCATATCTAAATTTGAATGTTGCACTTTTAAATTAAGTTTATAGATATTCTTTCATACATTCTATTAGTTTTTCTTCTGAGTTTATAAGGCGCTTAGTTATTTCTTTTGATTTTTCTTCAGCTGCAGAATACTCATTTAGATATTTAGTCAAAGATTTTACGCCTGTATTGCAGCCATCTGTTATAATGTCGGCGATGGTTTTATCGGATTCATACATTTGCATTTTCATTTCAGTTTTCATCCACGCCATTCCTTGAGCCATCATAGGAGGGTTTTTGGTTGGTGTGTCAGATTCATTCAAAAGCTCTTTTATTTCTGAATATAATTTTTCGTGTGTGGTTTTGCTTGATGTAAGAGCATTTTTAAAGTTTTCTGATTTAGCATGTGGAATAACTTCATCTAAGGTTGAAATCCCCATTTTCACACCCTCGCTACATTGCCTTAAGAGTTTTATTGTGTCTTCGTTTGGCATTTTTAAATTCCTCCTGTTTTAGTTATTATATAGTAAGTATTATTTTCACGTTGATTTTAAAATATTCGTAATAAGATTAAAATTTGATATTACATTAAAAATGTAATATCATTTTATTTATCTGATTTTTTATTTTGGGAGAATTTGTTTTGTTTGATTTGTGGAATGTATCAACAATTAAAAATATTTTAAAAAATTATGGTTTTCAATTTTCAAAATCTTTGGGGCAAAACTTTATAATAGACAAAAATGTATGCCCACGTATGGCAGAAGGATGCGGCGGGGATAGTAATACCGGTGTTTTAGAGATTGGCCCGGGGATTGGTGTTTTAACGGTAGAGCTTGCAAAAAGATTTAAGAAAGTAGTTTCTGTTGAGATAGACAAGAATTTAATTCCGATACTAAAAGAAACCACATCAGATTACGGAAATATAAAGATAATTGAAAATGATATTTTAAAAATAAACTTAAAAGAGATTGTAAAATCTGAGTTTAAGGATTGTACTAGTATTTGTGTGTGTGCAAATTTACCCTACTATATAACTTCAGAAATTATAATGTATATTCTTGAAAGTAATATAGAAATAAATTCTATAATAGTTATGGTTCAAAAAGAAGCGGGCGATAGAATATGTGCTAAACCCGGAACGAGGAACTCGGGTGCAATAAGTTTGGCGGTAAGTTATTATGGAGCCGCAAATCAAGTTTTCAAAGTTCCAAGAAGTTGTTTTTTACCTCAGCCTAATGTTGATTCTGAAGTTATAAAAATTGATTTGGATAGAAACAATTCGATTAACGTAAAAGATAAAAGAACCTATTTTAAAGTTGTAAAGGCGGCATATGGAAAGCGAAGAAAAAATATACTTAATTCGCTTTCAATGGGGCTTGGAATGCCAAAAAGTGAGATATCAGAAATTCTTGAAAGTTTAGATATAAATTCAAAATTGCGTGCCGAACAACTTCATTTTGATGATTTTGTAAATATATCAAATAAAATTTACTCTAAAATAAAGCCCACTGTTTGATTTCTTGCGACTTTTTCAAATTTAGTATTTTGTGTAATACCTTATTATAAGATATGTGGAAAAACAATATTTGTTTTGGTATTATTTTTTTGAGGTTGGTGGATTTTTTAATGTTTAAAATAATAAAAAAGAATAAATTAAATGACTTTGTTACTCATATGGTTATAGAAGCGCCGTTGGCAGCCGAGAATGCCATGCCCGGGCAATTTGTTATAGTAAGGGTAGATGAAGTGGGTGAGAGGATTCCACTCACTATTTTTAAATCGGATGCTGAAAAAGGTATCGTAGAAATAATTTATCAAAAAGTCGGCGTTACAACAATGAAGCTGGACTTAAAGAATGAAGGAGATTTTATAGCGGATTTGGTAGGACCCCTTGGAAAACCCTCTGAGCTTGAAGGATATAAAAAAGCAATTGTTGTTTCAGGCGGAGTTGGTACGGCAATAGCGTATCCGCTTGCAAGGGGACTTTTCGAAAAAGGCTGTAAAGTTGAAACTATTCTTGGGTTTAGAAGTAAAGATTTAATAATTCTTAATGATGATATTCAAAAGGTATCGTCTTCAGTAGATATCATAACAGATGATGGCTCCAGTGGGCGTAAAGGATTAGTTACAGATGTTTTGAAAGAAAAATTAGCTAAATGCCGGGATTATGATGTAGTAATAGCAGTCGGACCTATTCCTATGATGAAAGCTGTTTGTGAGATTACAAAACAGAATAATATAAAATCAATTGTTAGTATGACGGCAATTATGATAGACGGAACAGGAATGTGCGGTGGCTGTAGAATCAAGGTGGGTGGAGAAGTCAAGTTTGCCTGTGTTGATGGCCCGGATTTTGATGGAGATTTGGTTGACTTTAATGATGCGGCGTTAAGAAGTAGAATGTTTTTTGAGCAAGAACGTGAATCTCGTGAAAAATATTGTAATTTATTTAAAGGTGTTTGAGGTATTATGATTAATAAGAGCAAAGAAAAAGAACCTATGCCGGTTCAATCTCCCGAAAAAAGAATTAAAAACTTTGATGAAGTTGAACTTGGTTATACTGACGAAATCGCTTTAAAAGAAGCACAAAGATGTCTTAATTGCAAGAACAAACCATGTGTTGCAGGGTGCCCAGTAGGCGTTAAAATTTCTGAATTTATAAGTCAGATTTGCAAAGGTGACTATAAATCTGCATATGAAATAATTTCTCAAAACAATTCATTTCCTGCGGTGTGTGGTAGGGTTTGCCCGCAAGAAAAGCAGTGCGAGGCTGTTTGTATGAGGGGTAAAATGGGCGAGCCCGTAGCGATAGGTAGGCTTGAAAGATTTGTTGCCGATAAGAGTTTTAGCTGCAATAAGTTTAAAAATAAATATAATAATACGCCTGTTCAAAAGCATAAAATAGCAGTGGTAGGGTCGGGTCCTGCCGGCCTTACGTGTGCATCTGAGCTTTCTAAAAAAGGGTTTGATGTGACAATTTTTGAAGCATTACACTGCATAGGTGGCGTGCTTAGTTATGGTATACCTCAGTTTAGACTTCCTCGTAAAATTTTAGATAAAGAGATACAATCTCTTAAAGAAAACGGAGTAAAAATAATAACTGATGCGGTTATTGGTAAATCTTTGAGCATAGATAAGATTTTTGAAAAAGGGTACAGTGCGGTTTACATTTCTACCGGTGCAGGATTGCCTAAATTTATGGGAATAAAAGGAGAAAGTCTTTCCGGAATTTATAGTGCAAATGAGTTTTTGACAAGAATTAATCTGATGAAAGCTCACGACGATAAGTATGATACCCCACTTACCAATATTAAAAATGTTATAGTTGTTGGCGGAGGCAACGTTGCTATGGACGCAGCTAGGTGTGCAATAAGAGTTGGCGCAGAAAGCGTTACTGTTATGTATCGCCGTAGCGAAGCTGAAATGCCGGCTAGATTAGATGAAATAAATCACGCCAAAGAAGAAGGAATAAAATTTTCTTTTCTTAGTAACCCGGTGGAATTTTATGGAGAGGACGGTAGAGTCTTAGGTGCAAAATATCTTAAAATGAAATTTTCCGAGGAAGACGATACCGGTAGAAGGTCAGTTGTTCCTGTTTCTGATGAAAAATTTGATATGAAGGCAGATACTGTAATTGTAGCGATAGGTAATGGTGCGAATTCGTTAATTACCGATAGCACTGAGGGCCTTGAGTGTGACAGTAGAGGAAGAATAGTTATAAAAAAAGGTGAAACCAGAACTTCAAAAAAAGGAGTTTATGCCGGCGGAGATATAGTAACAGGCGCCGCAACGGTAATTTTAGCTATGGGAGCGGGCAAGAAAGCCGCAGAAGAGATTGCAGAAGATTTGCAAAATAACTGAATGTTAATTTATAAAATAATCTGTTCGGATTTGGAGGAAAGAATATAACTTTCAGTATTTTTGGTTGTAAGATAAAAATCAATTTTTTGTTTATTTCTTTTTTGACGTTTATAGTTATTCTAGATAAAACAAATTTTGCATTTGCAGGTATAATTTTCGCTCTGATTCATGAACTTGGGCATTTAATAGCAATTTGTTTTCTGGGCGGTAAAATTCAAAGCGTTAATTTTGGAATTGCAAATATTGATATTGTTAAATCTTGCGATATTTCCAAGAATGAAATTTTAGTTCTTTTGTCGGGCAGTATAACAAATTTTTTATTTGTATGTTTATTTGCCGGTTTATATAATTTTTTTGGGAATATTTGCTTATTGTATTTTATGTATCAGAATTTAGCGATAGGTATATTTAATTTGCTGCCAATAGAATCTCTTGACGGCGGAAGAATATTATCGATTTTTCTAAGTTCTAGTTTCGAAATGAATAAAGCAAGCAGAATTTCAAAAATTATTTCATATGCTTTTCTTGTTCCGATAGTTTTGTTAGGCATTTATGTTGTTTTTGAGTCAAAATATAATTTTTCGCTTTTGATTGTTATTTCTTATTTGGTTTTAGAACCTATTCTATGTTTATAATTTTATTTTAAGGTGTGGTTGTTGTGAGTTTTAAAGAAATAAATCCTTTTGAATTAAAAAACGAGAGTGCTTTTGAATTGATAGGCAAAGACTGGATGCTTATAACCGCAGGAGACGAAAATAAATTTAATACCATGACTGCCAGTTGGGGCGGACTTGGTGTTATGTGGAATAAAAACGTAAGCTTTATTTTTGTCAGACCGCAACGATATACAATGGAGTTTCTAAGCAAGCAGGATTATTATACGCTTTCTTTTTTTGATGATGAATATAGAGAAGCTCTTAGATATTGCGGGACAAATTCAGGTAGATATGTAAATAAAATCTTAAAAACCGGTTTGAATACTGTTTTTGACTCTGCTCCGTATTTTAAAGAGGCTAAACTTGTATTAATTTGTAAAAAGCTTTATGCTCAAAACATTAGTCCTGAGGGATTTATTGATAATAATATTCAAAAGAATTACCCTAATAACGATTATCACAAAATGTTTATCGGCGAAGTAGAAAAATGTTTGATAAAGGAGTAAAGATGAACAGAACGGTAGTTATAACGGGAGCTTCAAGAGGAATCGGCGCAGCAATTGCTCTTAAATTTGCTGAGCTCGGGTATAATATTGTTATAAACTATAACAACTCTTACGATGATGCAATGCAAGTTTTAAAAAAAGTTCAAGAGTTTGGGTCTTTAGCTATTGCGGTTAAAGCCGATGTTTCTAAATATGATGAGGCTAAAAAGCTTGTATATAAGGTTTGTGAACAGTTTGGTCGGGTAGACATATTGGTAAATAATGCGGGTATTGCTGAGCAAAAGTTGTTTACTATGATAACTGAGTCTGAGTGGAAACATATGTTTGATGTAAACGTTAATAGTATGTTTAATTGTTGCAAATTTGTCGTTCCGGTTATGATTAAAAATCATAGCGGAAAAATAATAAATATTTCTTCTGTTTGGGGTTTAAAAGGAGCTTCTTGTGAGGTTCATTATTCGGCGTCAAAAGCTGCGGTGATAGGTTTTACCAAAGCACTATCAAAAGAACTTGGCCCTAGCGGAATAACGGTTAATTGCGTTGCACCCGGCGTTATAGATACCGGTATGAATTCGCATTTAAATTCAAACGATATAAAAAATCTTATAAAAGAAACCCCACTTGATAGAATAGGCACTCCGGAAGATGTAGCAGGTGCAGTGGCGTATTTTGGAGGTAAAGATTCAGATTTTGTAACAGGTCAAGTTTTAGAAGTGGGGGGCGGATTTGGAGATTGATTTTTGATTAATAATCAAAAAATTGTTAAATATTAACGCTGCTATAATTGACATTTACGTTTTTACGTTGTAAAAATATTTCTTGTGACATTTTGGAAAGGAGGGGAATATTGGTGCTTTTTAGTAATAAATTTAGGAAAAAAGTTGCGTTCTTATTAGTGTTTTCAGGAATTGCTATTGGTCTAAATTGTACTAGTAACAGTAAAGTTGGTGCACTTAGTACATCTCAAATAATAGCAAAACAAAGAGAAAATATATTGAACAGTATGCGCGGAAAATTAGATGTTACCGAATTAGAAGCTTTACATGATCGTTCTAAAGCTGATTACCCAGAAAACGATAACGATTATTTTTTAAATTTGTTTTCTACAATACTGCATGAATTCCCAACCGATTTAAAAAATTGGGAAGCAGGTCGGTTTAGATTACTTAAAACAATCGTTTCTAGCCGTGAGCTTTGTGAAAGACATTTAGATATGGTTAGACTTATTGCTAAAATTTATGAGGCAAAGACCGGAGCTTCAAAACGTGAATTAATCCAGACTAAAGAGATGCTTTCGAGCATTCAGTCTGAACTAAGGGAGTCTTCAAGTCCGGATACGTTTGCTGTAAGACCTTTTGGAAAAAGCAAAGGCCGAGATCGCATTGTTAAACAAATGATAAAAGAAGGTTTGGATGATTTATATGAACCCTTGCTAACTTCTTTTGACTTGTCTTGCGATTTTTTCGATTCGGAGAGCTAAGCTAGAGCGAAAGTCAGTAATTTGATTTTATGGAAATACTATATTTGTAGTAATTACTTGATAGTTACTATTCCTTGATAATCGTTTGCAAGGTGCCGACAGATTCTTAAAGTTTCGTTGTCGGCGCCTTTGTTTATACAAGCGATTTCTAATTTTTTATATTCTTTATTTAATTTGTTTTCTAATATTGTTTTACGAATTGTAAATTCGATATCTTCTTGATGGCCGGTAAGAAAAATTTTTATTTTTTTGTTTTTGTTTTTATTTTTATGTATTCCAAAAATAATGTAAATGCTTGTATTTATTAAATCCACAATTCCTAAAATAATAAAAAAACAAATTAAAACTTGGCATACCATATTTAGCAATAGTAGTCACCTCAGTTTTATGGTATGCCAAAAAAATTTTTTTGGTAATTTTTATTGTTAGTCTTCTCTTTCATATCTGTTTTTGGTGTCTACCGGTTCCTCGTCTTTGAAAAGTAATGATATACACCATACTGCTGCAATGCCCACCAGTGTATATATAATTCTGCTCATTACTGATGATTGACCGCCAAACACAGACGCGACTATATCATATTGAAAAATGCCAATCGATCCCCAGTTAAGGCCTCCTATAATTGCGAGTATAAGCGCAATAGTGTTAATAGTTGACATTATAATATCCTCCTTTTTTAGTGTACGCATAAATCGATGCTTGTTTTGTATAAAATCTAACCAATTTTATATTGTCCAGTTTTTTTGTTGTTTATTCTATAGTTGAAGAATTAGATGAAATTTGTTAAAATTATAACGTAAATAGTCATATTTTACGCTAAAAAATAGTGTTGCAAATTTAAAAACAGTTCGGAGGATTTTGGTTTGTCTGAATGCCAGTTTGATTATAATTATGAAATAGAACAAATACCTTATTGCTCAAAAATAAAAGAGAAACTTAAATATTATTTTAAAAATACATCTCCAAAAGCATTTGTGAAGACTTATGGTTGCCAGCAAAATGTTTCTGACAGCGAAAAGTATAAAGCGATGCTTTTGCAGATGGGTTTTGACCTTGCCGATGATAAAGAACACGCAGATTTAATACTTTTTAATACATGCGCTATACGTGAAAATGCAGAGAATAAAGTTTTTGGAAATATTGGTTGGATTAAAAACTTAAAAAAAGATAAACCGGATTTGTTTTTAATACTTTGCGGTTGTATGACTGAGCAGGAAAACGTTGCTCAAAAAATAAAAGATGTTTATCCTTTTGTGGATTTGGTTTTTGGTACGCATTCGATAAATAAATTCCCGGAAATTTTATACAACACTCTTTCTTCAAAAAAGCCCAAAAATAAAACATGTTTTATTAAAGAAAGTGCCGATATTGTTCCGGAAAATCTGCCGGTATACCGTGGCAAGAAGTTAAAGGCATTTGTTTCGATTATGTACGGGTGCAATAATTTTTGTTCGTATTGTATTGTGCCGTATGTTAGAGGCCGAGAAAGAAGTCGTAAACCGGAAAGTATAGTAAAAGAATTTAAGAATCTTTTAGATGCCGGATATAAAGATATAACTCTTTTAGGCCAAAACGTTAACTCATATGGAAAAGGCCTTGAAGAAAAAGTGGACTTCCCGGACCTTCTTAAAATGCTTGATGGTTTTGACGGAGAGTACAAAATAAGATTCATGACTTCTCACCCCAAAGATGCCACTAAAAAGCTATTTGACGCTATAGCGAGCAGTAAGCATGTTTCTCACCATATTCATCTCCCGGTTCAGTGTGGAAGTAGTAGAATTTTAAAGCTAATGAACAGAAAGTATACTGCTAATGAATACCTAGAAAAAGTAAATTATGCAAAATCCAAAATCCCTGATTTAGTTCTTACAAGCGATATAATAGTAGGATTCCCCGGAGAAACCTATGAAGAATTTAGAGAAACAATTAATCTTATACGAGAAGTTAAATTTGCATCACTATTTACTTTTATATATTCGCCTAGGGAAGGAACTCCGGCAGCAAAAATGCCCGATAGCGTATCAAAAGAAGAAAAAACAAAATGGATTTTGGAACTTATCGAATCACAAAAAGAAGTGTCTTCTCAAATATGTGAGACTATGGTAGGAAAAGAAATGAGGGTTCTTGTAGAGGATTTTAACCCTAAAACTCAAAATTTGATTTGCCGTACAGATGGTAATATGATAGTAGAAGTTGATTGTGGAACTAATCTAACCGGAGAGTTTACAAATGTAATTATAACCGGCCATAGAAATGAGTCGCTAATAGGTAAAATAAAAGAAAATTAAAAAGGAGAGTTAAAAACATGGATATTTTAAATTTGGCACGTGAACTTGGAGTTGCTATTCAGCAAAATGAGGAGTATATAGATTATAGAATAAATGAGCAAAAAATTGAGTGCGATAAAAACTTGCAAAGCATGATAGAAAAATTCAATTTAAAAAAAGTTGATATAAATTTAGAAATTTCAAAAGAAGACTCAGACAAAGAAAAGCTAGACAAGCTTAATAAAGAGATAGGCGAACTATACTCTGAAATAACAAATAATGAAACTATGAAAAATTTTAACGAATCTAAGCAAAAATTTGAAAATTTACTAAACAAAGTAAATTACATAATAACCGAATCCGCACGTGGTTCAGATCCGTTTATGGTAAATCCGGACGAGCAAGAAAGTTGTGCCGGAAATTGTTCGTCTTGCTCCGGCTGTAGTTGATTTTTATTGTTACTAAACATTAATTTTTATTTAATTATCAAATTAAAGATATAGCGAGGTAAATTAAATTGGGCGAAGTATCTCCAATGATGCGCCAGTATCTGGACATTAAAAAAGAATATAAAGACAGCATTGTGTTTTTTAGACTTGGCGATTTTTATGAGATGTTTTTTGATGATGCAAAATTAGTATCTCAAGAACTCGATCTTACTCTAACAGGTAAAGACTATGGTAAAGAAGAACGTGCACCTATGTGCGGAATTCCTTATCATAGTTGTGAATCATACATAGCAAGATTAGTCTCTAAAGGCTATAAAATTGCTATGTGTGATCAAGTTGAGCTTCCTTCTCAAGCCAAAGGCCTTGTTAAACGAGAGGTTGTTAGAGTTATTACGCCCGGCACTGTTATGGAAGACAGTATGCTTGATGAATCTAAAAATAATTACATTTGTTGTGTTAATATCTGTAAATCTACCCATTCGGCCGGACTTGCGTTTTGCGACGTTTCAACCGGAGAATTTAAAATAACCCAAATAAATTCTAACATTAAAGATGTTTTAGATAGCATTAAAAATGAATTTGCAAAATTCAGTCCAACAGAAATTTTAATTAGCGGCAATGTTGAGCTTTTAGCTCCTATTAAAAGTTTTATTAAAGAAAAGCTTTCTTGTAGATTTGAAATAATGCAAAAAGATGCAAATTATGAGCAGTCTTTAAATATACTCAGAGAACATTTTTTAAAAAACAAAATTCCTGAAATAGATTTTGAATCTAATCCGGAAGGAGTAAAAGCAGCCGGAAATCTTTTTGAGTACCTTAAAAGCACTCAAAAATCAGGGCTTGAAAGAATTACAGATATTCAAATTTACAACAGATCTGAATATATGAAACTTGATATTAATACTATTCGTAATTTAGAGCTTGTTGAAACAATGAGGTCAAAATCGAAAAAAGGATCACTTTTGTGGGTGCTGGATAAAACTAAAACCGCCATGGGTAAGCGTATGCTTCGCTCCTGGGTAGAGCATCCGCTTCTTGATAAAGAAAAAATAAAACTTCGCCAAGATGCCATAGAAGAGCTTACAAAAGACGTTATTCTTCGTAGCGAAATTGCTGATAAACTCTGTGGGGTGCATGATATTGAGCGTCTTATGACGAGGATAACATATGGTAGTGCAGGCGCAAGAGATTTGAAATCCCTTGCCTGTGCGATTGGAAAATTTCCGGAAATAAAATTTAATCTTTATAAAGCCAAAACGCCGCTCCTTACGGAACTTTGTAAAAACTTTGACCTTTTAAAAGATGTTTTTATGCTTATAGATGATTCAATAATTGATGACCCTCCGTTTCTTGTGCGTGAAGGCGGAATTATAAAAGAGGGGTATAGTGAAGAAGTGGATTCTTTGCGTCATGATATGAATGGCGGAAAAGGTATGGTTGCGGGAATCGAGAAAAGAGAGCGTGAAAAAACAGGAATCCCTAAACTTAAAGTTGGCTATAATAAAGTGTTTGGTTATTTTATAGAGGTAAGCAATTCGTTTAAAAACAAAGTTCCGGAAAGTTATATAAGAAAGCAGACTCTTACAAATTGCGAAAGGTATATAACCGATGAGTTAAAACAAATTGAAGCCAGAATTTTATACGCACGTGATAAAATTAATGATACTGAATATAAAATTTTTGAATCCGTCAGATGTAAGGTCGCTGAAAGTTTACCGCAAATTATTAAGTCCGCGCAGGTTATAGCAAATCTTGATACTTTAATTTCACTTGCTCAAGTGGCGGCCGATGAAGCTTATGTAAAACCCGAAATTACAGATGGCCAAGAAATAAAAATAAAAGAGGGGCGCCACCCTGTTGTGGAAGCTATTTCAAAGTCGTCTCCGTTTGTTTCAAACAACACTTTGTTAGATAACTCCGGTAATATGGTCTGCGTAATAACAGGGCCTAATATGGCAGGGAAATCTACTTATATGCGGCAGTTAGCAATTATTATTGTGATGGCACAAATTGGTTCTTTTGTTCCAGCAAAGGAATGTGAGATTCCGATTTTTGATAAGATTTTTACAAGA
>CAYUTE010000125.1:0-1764 GCA_964447545.1 uncultured Eubacteriales bacterium | reverse complement strand
CCTGATCGTTTCACAAACGTTACCAATGGCGTAACTCCTCGCAGGTGGCTTAAGCTTAGCAATCCATATCTCAGCAGCTTGCTGGATGATAAACTTGGACCAGACTGGGTTACTAATTTTGGCAAGCTCGAAACACTTGAGTCCCAAAAGAACAACTTGGCTTTTCTTGCTGAGTTTGCAGCATGCAAGCAAAGAGCAAAAAAAGACCTGGCTGAATACATCTGGAAGTGTGAAGGAGTTAAGATTGACCCTACGTCCATTTTTGATGTTCAGGTTAAGAGAATTCACACGTACAAGCGTCAGGACATGAACGCGCTTCGTATTCTGTATTTTTACGACGGAATTAAGCGCGGTACTATCAAGAACTTCTATAACACCACCTTTATAATCGGTGGTAAGGCGGCTCCGAGCTTTATGCTCGCAAAAGAATTCATTCGTCTTTTCAAAACCATTCAAGATGTTGTCAACAACGACCCTGATATGGAAGGCAAAATGAAAGTCGTGTTCTTAACCAACTTCAATGTTAGCTATGGAGAAAAAGTTTACGCTGCGGCAAACTTCTCTGAGCAAATTAGTATGGTTGGAACCGAAGCGTCTGGAACCGGCAATATGAAGTTTATGATGAATGGCGCTCCTACTATCGGAACTTGGGACGGTGCCAACATCGAGATTTTCCAAGAAGCCAGTACCAAGAACAACTATGACTTTGGTGTCAAGGTTGATGAATTTGAGGACATAAAAAAGTACTTCTACCATCACGCCAGCTTTTTGGAGAAGATTCCAGAGTATGTTGCTATTCTCGAGTACCTCAAGAACGGCAGGCTTAACGGGCAGTGTTTCTGGGATATCTACAATACGCTTGTGTATGATGACAAGTATTTCGTCATGTACGACCTTCCCAGCTATATCCGGACTTCCATGCGGGCATTTGACGATTACGCAAAGGAACAGTCCACTGGTGATTTCAAGTACTATACTAGAAAAGCCTTCAAGAACGTTGTTCACTGTGTTAAGTTCTCCTCCGACCGGTGTATCCGGGAGTATGCAGAAAACATTTGGCACATTGAACCTATCACTGATTAATTTACATGTTGTTTTTGTTCCGGGTCTTGTTAAGACCCGGGACTTTTTTATTTATATTCATATCTTTAAATTTAATTTTTTTCATATTCCAAATATTTAAAAATCTTTAAGTACCTTAAGATCACTATTGACTCTATATTTTTAAGAAGTAGCCGTATAATTAGTAAACTTAATTAAATACAAGTACTACTAGCAAACCAAAAGCTTAACAAAACAGATGACTTGCTCGACTCGCCCTAACGTGTATCTCAATTGCATGTCGAACATGGTGGACAGATTAGTAATACAATCCAGCCAACTATTTTACTATGCTTTTCAAAAATTCTCAATGCAAATTCCGAGCAGTATAAATAATTTTAAATAATGTTTTATCATACAGTTTATAAAGCAGATATATCAATATAGGAGATTTGCTTTTTTTATGATATAATTATGTGTAGTAAGAAACTTACAAATAGCAATTTATAAAACATTTTATTTATACTCAACTATTAGTTGATATAAAAAATACCCCACTCAACTAATGGTATGTGTACTTTTTAAAGATGATAAATTACACTTAATTTAAGGAGGAAAACATTATGGATCAAATTAAAATTGGAAAATTTATAGCAGAGTGTAGAAAAAAGAATAATCTAACTCAAATGCAACTTGCAGAAAAATTAAATATAACAGATAGAG
>CAYUTE010000124.1:0-2920 GCA_964447545.1 uncultured Eubacteriales bacterium | reverse complement strand
CATCAAAGTTGTCGCTGACATTATCCAAAAAGCCTTTAGTATCCCCTAGACTTAACTGACATAAAAATGCCTTTTTTATTTTTTCAAAAGATTGTATTGGATTTTTGTCTATAAGTAATTTTAACAAATCCGGCTCAGCCTCTTTCTTTATTTCAGAAACTGACTTTTCTCCAATGTATTCAAAATCCAGATATTTCTTTATATCATCTGGGCAAATAGCAATCGCCGTTTGCAGTTGCTCAAGCCGATGTATTTTTTTCCCTGATAGCTTCAGTCCTTCTACAGATTCAATCATTACTTCGCTTTCTTCAATAATACCCAGCCCCTCAACTATGATATCTGCTACTAAACAAAAGAGCAGATTCATATAATATGTATCATGACTATCGTCAAACTTAGTGTTTTCAATTATGCTTTCCTCTGGAAGTTCTGAGACAGCGTTTTCATCAATTCGCAATACCAATGACATAAGCAAATATTCAAAATGCCAATAATTAAAGATAAGTTGCTTATTTGCATTTATACATTTCGTGAATCCGCTAATGTCTCCCGTCAATGAATAACACTCAAGTTCTAACGCAACTGCAGATTGATAATCGATATTTGTCTTTTCTACTTTTTCAGTATATCGAATTGCCTCATCATACTCTTCATTGATATAATGCGCTAAAGCCTCGAAATAATAATCTTCACCCTCGTCCAACTCCCTCATTCGTCCAAGCAACTTAAAACTCATACTCTTATCACGAAGTTGCAATGCATGCATAAATCTATGCTTAATAGTGACCGCATCTAAAGTCTTAATATCATCATCTAGATGTTCTATTTCCGCCATATCGATTGAATTTATAAATATAGCAACCAAGTCATTTATCTTTTCTAAAAATCCATATAGCAATTTGATCTTGCAATGTAACGTGCAAAAATATAAAATGGCGTTTTTAGAAAGGGACTCAGAATCATTTTCGTGTAGTTTAAGAAAACTCTCCTCTTCGTCATAAAGACGCACCAGCAGAACAAGACAATAAAGATATCCAGGAATATCTGACGACCTATATTCACCTAATAACTCCTTATATTTAGAATGAACAATCGTATCATCCGGTTTTTTAATATAATGTTCAAAGGCGTAATTATAGAAGCCCATGTAATCTGGTAAGAACATATTCTTTTCATTCCCGACATAGCATGTTACTCTATTATAAATTTCATCAAGTCGCCTCTTAAATTTTCGAACACTTTTCATCTCATCATATATTGTCCTTAATTCCCTGAAATACTTTTCATTAGAGAATATGCTATCAATATACCTCTTTTCCTCACTCATAGTATTAATCCTCCCAAGATTTTTTATTTCACCGTCTCATTCAGCGATAAGGCATAATAAGTTGCGCAAATTAAAAATGGTATAAAAAATAGACACGGCCTGCGGTCTCTGGTAGAATGAAGTTGCCGCACACATTTTGAAAGTAGACATCAAACCATGTGCAACAACATTATACAATTAAACGAGGATAGTATCAATGGGCAAATCAAAGAATTGGTCCAAGGAATACTAAATATAGATTTATAATTGTATATCCTTAACTACAACCCGAGGTCGTCAGTTCGAGTCTGACCAGTAGCTCCAAAACCCCCTGATTCGGAATGTTCTGAATCAGGGGGCGTTTTTATAATTATTAACTTTTAAAATTCGTGCTGTGAAATTTAATCTATTTTAATTTACTTAACAGCTTCCGAATTAAATAATTGTCATTCGTTATTATCACTATGCTTTAAACGTTTTAACATCGCCAAGCAGTTTTATATTACCGTTATCAACAATTATTGCACCTGACATTAAAGAAGTCGCATAAACGGTTTTACCTCTTTCAGATAACACACGCTTAATGGAATTATTTTGCGTTTCTGTGTTCTCGTAATGAACCTCAAGATAAAAATCATCTAAAAGTGGAAGCCCCTTATAGTAACCAAACTCTGGGTAGTCATCATAGGGGGATAGGTGATATTCCGCCAACTGAATAACAGCGCCTGCACTGTAACCCATAACAATTCCGTTGTAATCTTTTAAAGTACCGACTAAACCGAATTCCTCTATTCTGTCCATCATTCTGTCGGGCAATCCGCCGAGGAAATAAACAATGTCCGATTGCTTGATTTTTTGCGCCGCCGACTCTTTTGTATCGCTGAAATAGTTTACGAATGTAATGTTCTCTTCCAAAATCCCGAAAGCGGTAAGCCCACCGACGATGCCGTTATATAACTTTCCGTTTTCTTTACTGTATAAAGAATTCCAATCCGATAAAGACTTAACTCTGCTGTCACGAAAAGAAAAAGCCATTACTGCTACCGAATGGTTCGGCATTATGTATTTTTTTAATTCATCATAAAGCCACGGGGCGTTTATGTCATAGCCTTCAAGTAAAATGTTAATCATTTTATTTCCTCCATCATATCAATAACGCTTATTAAATTATCACAGCAATAATCGGCGTTGTCATTATAGCCTTTATGTACCAGTATAGTTTTCATTCCTGCGTTGTTTCCGCCTATAATGTCGGCGCTTACACTGTCTCCGACCATTATATAAGTGTCATCGGGGTAAAATGATTTGGCAATGTCAAACAATTCTTTTCTCGGCTTATCAAAGCCGTAATTTGCAGAAACAATAATTTTATCAAAATATTGCGTTAAATCTAACTTATCTAATACCTCTGTTAAATCGGGATAGTTATTTGATAAGATAACATTTTTATATCCCTTTTTTGCGGAAGCCTTAAGGGTGTCAACAGCATCGCTGTAAAGGGTGTAGTTTTCAGCTTTCTTAATGTTTTTACGGACAAGGGCTGCCGCTTTTATTGCCGTATCGCGGTCAACGCCGAGACTGATATAATCGTCAGCGATTTTATTATTCATAAAC
>CAYUTE010000123.1:0-4536 GCA_964447545.1 uncultured Eubacteriales bacterium | reverse complement strand
GTGGTCTGGAAATTTTGTATGTATTGTGATAAGTATTATGGCTGTAATTATGCCAAAGATTACGCAGACCTTGCTACTTGCGGTATTATTGCCGATGTAATGGATATGACATCTATGGAGAACAGGGCTATTTGCGATATGGGTTTCGCCAATATGCAGAACCCTGCAATAAAGAAAATCGTAGGTTCATTTGAGTTTAACTCAACAGCAGTCAGTTTCTCAATTGCACCACTTATAAACGCAGCCAACAGAATGAATGAAAACGAGATAGCCTTACAGACTTTTCTTTGTGATGACATAAACGAACTTAAATTATTGATGAAGCAACTCAAAAGCTGTAAGGAAAAGCAGAACGGTATAGCCGATGAATGTCTGGAAAAATGTGAGGTTATAAACCACAAAAACTATAAGGCGATTATGATTGATACAGAAGCGGATATAGCAGGATTATTAGGGAATAAGTTTGCTTCAAAATATCAGCAGCCTGTGTTAATTATAAGGAAAGACAGCAAAGGTAATTTATCGGGGTCAGGCAGAGGTTATGACACCGAGGACTTTATGGCAATTTGTGAAAGTTGCGGTTGCTGGTGTGGCGGTCACGAAAATGCTTTTGGTGTTAAGATAAACGCTAACGATTCAGAAAAAGTGTTTGCTGATATAGATAAAAACCTTGATACAATAACAAAATCTCATAATGTGTCGGTTGATATAGAGGTCGATCTTGAAGATTTGACATATGATTTAATCGACCGTATTAAGGCAATAGATCGTATATCGGGTGAGGGATTCAAACCTATAAGAGTACTTGTAAGAAACGTTGACGATTATGAGATAGGTAATATGTCAAAAGGCAAGCACTTAGTTATTACAAGTAACGGCATAAGTTTTATTAAATGGAACTGGATAGGCGACTTTAATGAAATGGAAGATAACGCTATGATTGGTGAACCTCTTGCTTTTGTTGGTACACTTGATTCCGGTTGCATAGGCAGGAAATTTATGTTAAAGTTTATCGTTGACGAAATGATGATAGGAGAATAAATTGTACGATAGAAAATTTTAATTAGGAGGAAATAAAAAATGAAGAAAACCCATAAAGGTGAAACCTTGACTATATTAATTCTTATTCTTGCTGCCATTACAATAGTCTTTAGTATTGTTTGTGGAGTATTGAGCGTAATTAATAAAATTTCAAATGAAAGAACCGTGATTGCATTGGTGACAGGAAAGGAGGTAAAACGAGCTGACGAAAATAGTGATAAATATTTGATATATACCGAGTCAGAGAATGGAGAAATCGAGGTATACGAAATTACCGATAGTTTATTTAAAGGTCGATTTGATTCATCTGATTTGTACGCAAAGATTAAAGTAGGTGAAACATACAAGTTTACTATCTGTGGTAAGCGTTATCGTTTTTTATCAATGTACCCTAACGTATATTCGGCAGAGGTTGAGCAATAAGCAAGTATCAAACCCCACATAGAGAGGATATGAATAAGAGTGAAACGCTATAACAATTATCATAAACACACTCATTATAGCAATATCATGACACTGGATTGTGTTTCCAAGCCAGAAGATTATATCAAACGTGCAAAAGAATTAGGACATACTACATATTTTACAACGGAGCATGGTTATCAGGGGAATATATATGAAGCTTATACATTATGCCAAGAGAACGGACTGAAATGTATATATGGTGTAGAAGCGTATTATGTGGACGATCGGCACGATAAAAGTAGTAGAGGTAATCATCATATCTGTTTAATTGCTATGACAGAACAAGGTAGAAAACAAATCAACAAGATAATCTCGCAAGCCAATATAGACGGATTTTATTATAATCCACGCATAGATTTAGAGTTGTTATTACAACTCAATCCTGATGATGTTATAATAACAACTGCCTGCATTGCAAGCAGAATGTTTAAACCCGATTGGAAAGAGAAATTTTTTCTTCCTGTTCTTAATCATTTTGGCAAAAGTTTGTATTTGGAGGTACAAAATCATAATACTCAGAAACAAATAGAATACAACAAGAAAATCATAGCGTTGTCAAGAGAGTACAATGTGCGTATTATTCATGCCAACGATAGTCATTATATTCTTACGGGAGATAAAAAATACAGAGATTTGTTTCTTAAAGCAAAAGGCTTTAAATACGAAGATGAAGAAGGATTTATTCTTGATTATCCTACCTATGAGCAAATCGTTGAGAGATACCAAAAACAAGGTGTTTTAACAGATAAAGAAATCCAAACAGCTATTGACAACACACTTATATTCGATTCATCAGAGGGTATACAACTTGACACAGAGTTTAAAATTCCCAAAGTGATAAACGAGGACAGCAATCAATATCTCAAAAAAATACTAAATAAAGCGTGGCATGAAGAAAAGAAAAATATAAAGCCCGAATTGCACAAGGATTATATAAAAGCCATACGCTATGAGTACAACATAGTCAAAAAGTGCGGAATGGCTGATTATTTTATCTTGGATAATCTTATTGTTAAGAAAGCGGTTGAAGAGTACGATGCTGTATTAACGCACACAGGAAGAGGTTCAGCGGTAAGTTTTTATATCAATAAACTTTTAGGCTTGACAGAAATAGACAGGTTAAAGTCTCCAATAAAATTATACCCGACAAGATTTATGTCTGCCGAGAGAATATTATCGAGTAGATCATTACCCGATATTGACTTAAACTGGGCTGACGTAGAGCCTGTTATCAAAGCAAGTAAAGATTTCTTGGGTGATGATGGCATAAGACAAATGGTTGTCTATAAGCCAATGCAAAATTCTTCTGCATTTAGACTTTGGTGCAAGGCTTTAGACATGGATATTAAAGAATACGAAGATGTAGCAAAGGACTTAGGCAATTTCAAAAAGGAATATGAGGGTAAATATAAAGATGACCCAAGGTGGGGAATACTTATTAAAGACAGTCAAGTTTTCAAAGGTGTGATTGAAAGTATTGCTCCCTCACCTTGCTCTTATTTGCTATATGATAAGTCTATTACAGAAAATGTTGGACTATTAATGGTTGGTGATGAAGAGAAGAAAAATAAAGTATTATGTTGCTGTCTTGACGGATATAATTGTGATAAATATAAGTTTTTGAAGAATGACTATCTGATTGTCAAAGTGTGGGACATTATAAATAAGGTATACAAAAAAATCAACAAGTCGATCGACACTATTGCTTCTCTAATCAATAAGTGTGATGATAAGGTGTGGGATTTGTACGCCAAAGGTATAACAACTACAATTAATCAAGCTGATAGTGATTACGACAAACAGATATTATCAGTATATCAACCCAAAAACTTAACAGAATTAAGTGCTTATGTAGCTGCTATCCGTCCGGGATTTGCTTCACAGTTGCAGGAGTTCATTCACAGAAAACCGTATACAACAGGTGTAACAGAACTTGATAATATTCTTAAAGATTCTTTCCACTTTATCATGTATCAAGAAAATGTAATGACATATCTTGTATGGCTCGGTATTCCTGAAAAAGAAACTTATGATATCATCAAAAAGATTTCAAAAAAGAAATTCAAGGAACAGGAATTGATCGAACTAAAAGAAAAACTGTTAAAAGGTTGGCTGCAAAGAGTGGGTTCAGAAGAGGGATTTGAGAGAACATGGAAGATAATTGAATTAAATGCAAAATACTCTTTCAATGCTTCACATTCTCTGGCTGTAGCTATTGACGGGTTATATGGTGCTTATTTAAAAGCGAATTATCCTCTTGAATACTACACGGTTACATTACAATTATATTCTGATGACGTGCCGAGAACATCTAAACTTATTAGCGAATTAAGTTATTTTGGAATATCTCTCAAATCAATCAAATTTAGACATTCAAGGTCTGAATATACAGAAGATAAAGAGAACAATTCAATATATCGCAATTTGCAGTCGGTCAAGTATCTCAACAGTGAAATAGGCGACAAACTCTATGCGATGAAAGATATGCAATTTGACAGTTTTCTCGATTTCCTCAAAGTCAATCCTTGTGATAAAACCCAGACCACGATTCTTATTAAATTAGACTTTTTTTCTGAATTTGGTAAATCTCAAAAACTTATGCGGTTATACGAGTTGTATAATAATCTTTACACAAAAAAGGTGATTAGCAAGAATAAATTACCGATCGAAGAGACTATTATCTCAAAATACGCAAGGGAAACGCCGTCACAATACAGAGACATACAACAAGATGAACTGTTTGCTGAGTTAGTATCAATGATTCCTGACAAGTCGTTGCCACTTAAAACCATACTCAAAGCACAAAATGAATATCTCGGTTACATTGAATATGTAAACCCAAAACTTAACAAATTTGTTTACGTTACAGAAGTTGATACAACCTATTCGCCAAAAGTATATTGTTATAAACTTGACACAGGAGAGAGGGTTATGTATAAGGTTTCAAAAAATTTATACAATCAGAACCCTATTAGCGTTGATGATATTGTTGCGGTGTCTATCGAACAGAGAAATAAAAGCATAAACATA
>CAYUTE010000122.1:0-20528 GCA_964447545.1 uncultured Eubacteriales bacterium | reverse complement strand
TTAAAAAATTATCAAGTTCATCTGATTTTCAAAAAGATATCATATTAATAAATAAAACATACAAAAAAATAAAAGAACTTACTCCTGGTGGCTTTGGAGACACTTTTTTAATTAAGGATGATAGCTTAAATAAAAGATTTGTTTTAAAAAAATATAGAGGCGAATTTATTTCTCAAAAAGATAATGAAAGATTTTTTGAAAAATTTAAAGATGAAATTTCATTACTCTATGACTTAAATCATCAAAATATTGTTAGAATTTATGATTATTCTGTAAAAGATGCATGGTATATAATGGAATATATTGAAGGAATTTCAATTGATAAATATCTCGAGAACAAACCAACTAATTTAGTAAGCGTTTTCTTTCAAGCAATAAATGTATTTTCTTACTTAGAAAATAAAAAAATATGTCATAGAGATATAAGAAACACAAATATACTTATAAATAATGATGGTATTTTAAAATTAATAGATTTTGGTTTTGGAAAATCAATAGAAGAGTCTAGTTCAAAAATGAAAACAGCCACTAAAATGATTAATTTTCCATATGCTTTACCAGATGAGATTAATTGTGATAATCCTAAATATAATATTAAAACCGAGATTTATTTTGTTGGAAAAATGTTTGAAAAAATTATAAAAGATAATAATATAAAGGATTTTCCTTATTATAAAGTTATAAGTAAGATGATTAGTAAAAATCCTGATGAAAGAATTGAAAGATTTGCAGATGTTAAAAATATTATAAAAAATGATATCAAACAAGCACAAATAATTCCTTTTAATTATAAAGAAAGTTATCTTGAATTGGTAGGATTATTGGACAATATAATAAGTAGTAAAAGCGAAAATAGTATAGTATATAGCTTGGATAAAATTATAAATAACTTAGAGGAACTATACAATAATAATATATTAAATGAAAAATTAGATAATTCTAAATATTTTGCAGATTGTTTTATGAGTAGCATAATGGAATGGTATCCTAATAGAAGGACAATAACTATTGATTATCTTTATGATTTAATAAAATGGCTCAAAAATCTTAACAAAACTCAACAAGAGCAAATATTAAGATGCTTATCCTTCAAGCTAAATAACATCAAAGTATATGATGAGTTACCATTTTAAAATTGATTAAAACAAAAAAACGTGTTACAATTTAACCAATGGATGATTTATATATCGTCCTCGTGTAGAGGAAAGTTGTGTAATCACTCAACTATGGCTCCATTATAATTGAATATAGTTATATTTTTAAAATAAAAAGACCAATCTTAAAAAAGATTGGTCTTTTATTTTATTGTTTTCGTATATACCGATTTCTTTATTAATTATAAATTTATAAAAATATGAGGTTCTAATAGTAATACTTTGTCCATATTAATTTACTAAAGGGGTGAGGACAAAGTTGATTGGTATGAATTCAGCTAAAAACAATGGTAGCTTTGATGAAGCAATATCGTTTTTGAATTTTGATATAAAAAAAGTATTTTTAAATATTTCTGCAAGTATAAAAGCGCAAGTGCAAGAAGTTAGATTACGCTCTTTTTGTCCGGTAGTACTTGTTTGTAGCAGTAAAACATATTTTTTGCGTAAAGACTCTGGCGTTTCCGAAGAATATTTAGATAGCGAAAATTTGATAGTAACATTTAATGATATTGCTGAATCATTTTCAGTTTTATGTAATCATTCGGTATATAGTTTTCAAGACCAGATATCAGAGGGTTTTATAACATTTGGCGGTGGACATAGAGTAGGCATCTGTGGGACTGCAGTTATGAGTGAGAACGGGGTAGTAAATATTAAAGATATAACTTCTTTAAATATAAGGATTGCCAAAGGTTTTCAGAATTGTTCGTCTGAAATTTTTAAAATTTTTGAACATAGTAATTCCGGAATGTTGATAATGGGCGAGCCGTCGTGTGGCAAAACTACTATACTCAGAGATTTAGCTCGTAAAATATCTTTTAGTGAGTCAAATGGCAAGAGACTTAAAACTATAATTATAGATGAAAGAAATGAAATATCCGCTATGAGTACTTTTGGTGCTAAGTTCGACGTTGGGCTTTGCGATGTTCTTAGTGGATTCCCGAAGCATGAAGGTATCATTAGGGCTATTAGATGTCTTTCGCCTAACGTAATTATTTGTGATGAAATTGGACGTGAAAGCGACGCCGAAGCACTGATGTATTGTTCAACATGCGCTGTTAAAGTTATAGCTTCTATGCATTGTGGCAACATTAATGATTTTTTGAAAAAAGCTATTTCAAAGAAGATTTTAGAAAATAATACTTTTGAAAATCTGATTTTACTTAAAGGTTCTGATTCGCCTGGTAAAGTATCTAATATTTTTAAGGGTAGTGATATTTTAAATGAAAATTTTGGGTGCGCTCATACTAGCGATTACAAGTTCTATAATAGGGCATCATTTCCGCCAACAGTATGTGCTTAAGGTAGAATTTTTTATTCAGTATATAAATTTTATAACACTAGTACGTGATAGGATAAAATACTGCGCTGAACCTTTGAGTGAGATAATGAAAAAGTCAAAATTTAAACAACCCCTAGAGTTTTACATAAAAAATTGTTTGGAGTATTTAAAATCGGATAGTTTTGAAAACGCATGGATAAAAGGTTTTTGTTTGGCGCAAGGCGAAGTAAAGTTTTCGGCGGAGGAACGAAATTTAATAGAGTGTTTTGGCAGGACTCTTGGCAAAAGCGATGTTGTTTCTCAGGTTAATAATTGTAGTAGTCATATAAATCTTGCGAAAAATTATTTAAAAAAGGCAATAGAAGAGAATGGTAAAAAAGGTAAACTCCCACTTGTTTTAGGCGTGGGATTAGGACTTATAATATTTGTTCTGGCTATTTAAACGGAGGATTTAAATTATGGATGTGGATTTAATTTTTAAAATAGCGGCTATAGGAATAATAGTTGCAGTGCTTAATCAGGTTTTGATACGTTCCGGCAGGGAAGAGCAAGCAATGATGACAACTTTGGCAGGGCTTATAGTGGTTTTAATGATGATAATAAGACAAATAGATAGTCTTTTTAGAACCATTAAATCTGTTTTTGGGCTTTAAAAATTCAATTACGCTTGGTCTGTAAGTTCTGGAGGTTAAAAAGATATGAATGTTTTTTCTTTAAGTGCCATAGTGTTAATCTGTTGTATAATATCGGTTTATTTTAAAAAACATTTTCCTGTTTACTCTGTTATATTTGTGCTTATTTGTTGCATTATAGCTTCGGTTTTAATATTAGATTATGCGCAACCTATTTTTAATAAAATAAATTTTTTGATTTCAAGTTCAAAAATCCCGAGTGAATACATAAGTATAGTGTTTAAGTGTTTAGGTATATGTACTGTTGTGCAGCTGGTATCGGATTCATGCAGGGACGCCGGCGAAAGTTCTTTAGCTAACAAAATCGAATTTGTGGGTAAAATTGCTGTTGCGGTGGTGTCGTTGCCTATTTTTGAAAGTATTTTTAATGTTGCTATAGATTTAGTAGGAGCAAAATGATGTATGAATAAAAGGATTTTTGGAATATTTGTAATTTTAATATTTTTTTGTTTCCCGTTTAAAGTTTACGCAGAAAGCTCAAATGTATGGCAAGAAATTTACGATAAGCAATTAAAGAGTAGTGGTGCCGGCGAACTAAAAGAGATTTTACCAAAAGAAACTCAGAAATCGCTTGAAGATATTGGTATAAATGGAGTAAGGTGGGAAGATTTTTCAAAATTAGATATTCAAAAAATTTTTGAAGAAGTTTCAAATATAGGTAATCAAAAAATAAAAAGTGTGTTCTCTTTTTTGCCAGTAGTTTTAGGTCCGCTTTTACTTTGTACGCTAATAAAAAAAATAAGATTCTCAAATTTGAAAAGTGACCTTCAAAACACATTAAACTGTGTTTGTAATATGTGCGTTTGCGGCAGTATGATTTTCCCGATAATAAAATGCGTAAATTCAGCAAAGTTGGTAATTGCAATAGCGTCAAAATTCACCGTAGCATTTGCAGGGATATTTTCAGCTATAATGTTGGCTTCCGGTAGACCTTTGTTGGCATCATCGTATCATTTTACGGTGTTTTTAGCAGGCCAGGTGATGACTGATTTTACTTCAAATATGCTTGTCCCAATTATCAACGCTCTGCTTGGAGTTAGCATTATTGCTTGCATTTCTCAAGAAAAAAGTTTGAGTAAACTGTGTTTTTCGTTTCACAAATTATTAAAAATTTTATTTAAGTTCTCGGTAGGAATGTTTGCAGGAATTTTAACATTGCAAAGTCTGGTTGTCAGTTCTGTGGATGGCCTAAAAGCGGCGGGATTAAAGTTTATGATAGATAATTTTGTACCCGTTGTAGGTAAAGCGCTTGGAGACGCATTAGGGACGGTTAGTGGTTGTCTTAAACTTTTAAAATCTGGTATTGGAGCATTTGGAATTTTAGCCGGAGCAATGATATTTTTGCCGATTATATGCGAGTGTGTTATGTGGATATTTTTAAATTGGACGTGTGAAATGGCAAGCGATTTTTTAGATGTTGGTGATGTGGGGAATATGTTTAAGTCTATTAAAGAGGTTATGTGTACATTGCTTTCGGCACTGCTTTGCTGTGCAACTGTTTTAATGACTTCTTCGGCAGTTATAATGATTGTCTGGAAATAAGACGGAAGGAAAAATTTAATATGAATGAAGTTGCAAGTTATTGTTCTCTAATATGTTTTTGCTCTGCTATATGTGTGTTAGTGAGATTTATAACTCCGTGCGGTAAGTCAGAGAAAGTTATTAATACGGTTTTGTCACTTTTTATGCTTGGAATAATATTAATCCCGTTAAAAAAAGGGGTTTCATTTTTTGATTCCAAAGATTTAAAAACACCTAATTTTAAAAATCAAAAATCAGGATTTTTAAAGACGATAGATGATCAAATAATGGCGTTTTCAAACGATAATATAAAAGCTGTAATAAACAATCAGTTGCTATCGGATAATATTCGTGCCAAAAAAATTGAAATATTTACGGATAAAAATGAGGACAACTGCATAGTAATGATTAAGTGCAAAATTTACATAGATAAAAATGATGAAAATAAAAAAGAAAGAATTAAAAATCAGGTAGAAAAAAACTTGAACATAAAAACAAAAGTAGTCCTAGATTAAAAGGAGGTAAAAATGGCACAAGAAGGTATGGATTTCTCTGTAAAAATTAAGGAACTTATTAAAAAAATATCAAATCCTAAAAACAGGCAAAATCTGATCATAGTTTTGGGAGCAATCGGAATACTTTTAATATTTTTATCCGGTATTAAAATTCCTGCAAAGTGTGAAAAATCTCCTTGTTCTACTCAAAAGCTTTCTGCGGAGCAGAAAAGAGAGCAACTGGAACATAATTTAAAATGTATTATTTCTAAAATTCATGGCGCAGGAACTCCAAATGTGATGATTACTCTAGAAAGTGCGTATGAAACAATTTATGCAACCGAAGAAAAGAAAAACGATGAAGCTTCTGAGGATAAGTCCGATGGTGAAACAATGCGTAAAAAGCAGTGTAGCGATTGCGAAAAAAAGTTTATAACTGTAAAGGATTCTGAAGGAAGTGAAAAAGCACTTGCCGTAACTGAGATTGAACCTAAAATAAAAGGAGTTGTTGTTACGTGCCCCGGCGGCGATGACCCTGTTGTTAAAAACAGGATAACCGATTCTGTTATAACTGCTCTTAATATAGCCTCTACAAAGGTATATGTAACTAGATCCGGATAAGTTTAAGACTTAAAAAAATAAATTAAAATAGTAAAGTTGGAGGATAAAAATGAAATTTCATAAACGTCAATTAATTTTAGCATCGTTGGTAGTAGCACTAGGTGCAGCGGTATATTTAAACTGGCAGTTTTCTGATGACCACGGTTTGGAAGCCACAAGTATGATAGAATCAGAGCGTGAATTTGGTGAAGCAAAGTATGTAAACTCATCAGCTGTAGAATCTGATGATTCTAATAAATCGGAGTCATCGCAGAGCAAAGCATTTTTTGCGCAAGCTTTTTCAAATAGGCAAAAATCTCGTGATGAAAGTTTAGAAAAAATTAAAAATCTTATGTCTTCTGCAGATAAAAATCCTGATGTAAAGAGTGATATATTAAAGCAGTCTGAGGAGTTAACAAAAAATATTCAGCAAGAGTCTAATATTGAAAACTTGATAAAAGCCAAAGGCTTTACAGAATGTATGGTTTTTATTCAAAACGGAGAATGCAGTGTTATAGTAAGTCGTGGCGAACTTAATGAAAATTCAGCTATAATAATAAAAGATATCGTAGCAGGTCAAGCAAATATCAAATATGATAAAATAAAAATAACCGAGTCAAAATAGGTTTTATAGAGCGGCAAATTAGTATTATGAATTTTTAAAGTCTAATCATAATCTAATTTGGTCGCTCTTGAACTTTTATGTTAATAATAATATAATTTAAGTATAATAAAAAAGGACGGGCAAAATGACAGAAATACAATGTAGATACTCAAAAATAACAAATAAATTCCCAAGAGAATTTATACTTCTTCAAGGTAAAGGTTGCTTTTGGAAGAAGTGTAGATTTTGCGACTATTATGAAGATGTAAGTGCAGACCCGTTTAAGATAAATAAACCTGTTATAGAGCAGCTGACAGGTGAATTTGGGGTGGTTGATGCAATAAATTCAGGTTCTGCGCTGGAGATTGATAAGCAGACATTAGATTTTTTAATAAAAAAAGTATCAGATTTAAAAATCAAAGAGATTTGGTTTGAAGTTCATTGGGCATACAAAGATAAACTAAATGATTTTGCAAAATTATTTAAAAATTGTGAAGTTAAATTTAGAACGGGTATAGAAACATTTAATCCGGTTCTTAGAAGTTTCTGGAATAAAGGAATCCCCGAAAGCGTTACTGCTCAGGAAGTTGCTAAGTATTTTAAAAGTGTTTGCATTTTGGTTGGAACAGAACAACAAACTTTTGAAGATGTGACAGAAGATATTAAGACAGCCGAAAAATATTTTGACCATTGTATGGTTAACGTATTTGTGCCAAACGATTCTGAAATTAAACCTAATTTCGATTTAATAAAAAGATTTATGAACGAGATTTATCCAAATATAAAAGATAATCCTAAAATGGAGATTTCAATAAACAATACAGATTTAGGGGTGGGATAAACCGCTATGGAAAGTTATACTATATCTCCTGCCGAGGAATATGAAGCAGTAAGAATAGACAAGTTTATAGGTAACGAATTTCCGGATTTATCACGCTCATATATACAAAAATTAATTGAAAAAGGTCTTATAACAGTAAATGGGAAATCCGTAGTAAAAAATTTTAAGATTTGTGCATCTGACGTAATTAATATAAAATTACCGGACCCTGAGCCTCTTGAGGTTATTGCAGAGGATATACCGCTTGATATAGTATATGAAGACGATAGTCTTTTAGTAGTAAATAAGCCGCAAAATATGGTTGTCCACCCTGCGGCCGGTAATACGTCCGGGACTTTAGTTAATGCTTTGCTTTATCATTGTAAAGGTTCGCTTTCAGGCATAAATGGAGTTTTGCGTCCGGGAATAGTTCATAGAATAGATAAGAATACAAGCGGTTTGTTAATAGTTGCAAAAACGGATTCAGCACATAAATTTCTTGCGCAGCAGATTAAAGATCATAGTTTTACACGTGAGTATGAAGCAATTGTGTACGGTAATTTGAAAGAAAAATCCGGGACTATAACCACACAAATTGGTCGCCATAAAATTGATAGAAAAAAGATGTCTGTTTTGTCTATTGGGGGGAAAACAGCAATAACTCATTATAAAGTTTTAAAAGAGTATAAATCTTATTCCCACATAAAATTGAACTTAGAAACGGGTCGTACTCACCAGATTAGAGTTCATATGTCATATATAGGTCATCCGGTTCTTGGCGATGATGTTTATGGCGCTAGGCGAAAGCACGATTTCAAATTTATTTCAGGGCAATGCCTTCACGCTAAGAAAATAGGTTTTATTCATCCGGATACTAAACAGTATTTAGAGTTTGAGAGCGAATTGCCTGACTACTTTAAAAGAGTTTTAGAAATTTTAGAATCGGATTTTTAATATTGTTTTTGCTGTTGTATTTTAAGTGATTACTAAAAAAATAGACTGTTAACGATTATATATATAAAAAACCTCGCTGTTTTTCGGCGAGGTTTTTGCATACCTGAGTTTAGGGGGCGTGTGAATAAAAAAATGATTTATGTAAAGACTTTAATTTAAGTAAGATTTTCGTAAAATTTGAGGATAATTATGGATTTTATAAAATACTTTAAAAAAGTTTATTTAAGTGAAAAGCCAAAACCCAAAAAAGAAAATGCTAATTTTTTTGTTAAACAGCTTACAGAAAATTTAGAACGTTTCAAAATCGCTTTTAAAGGTAGTTCGGATTTATCAGTAAGATATTTAGATGTAAGCGGGACTAAATCTGCGGTTATAAGCATAGATGGTATGATTGATAAAAATATTGTTGCACAAAGTTTATTAATGCCGGTAATAAATGCTAATGTGAGCACTTCTGTAGCAAAAGAAAAATATGAGTATATTAGAGATAATGTGATTCCATTTTCTGACGTAACTGAGGTAACCAATTTTCAAACGGCGTTTAATAAGATAATGTCAGGTTTTGCGCTTTTTGCTATGGACGGTTGTGACTGTATGTTGTGTATTGGAGTGCAGGGATTTCCTTATCGTTCCGTAGGCGAACCTTCAACCGAGGTTATGCAAAGAGGCTCTAGGGAAGGATTCGTTGAGCCGATTAACATGAATATTTCACTTATACGCCGTAGGTTAAAAAACACAAATCTAAAATTTGAACTTAGTGAAATTGGCTGTGTAAGTAAGACTTCAATTTGTATGTGTTATATGAAAGATAAAGTTGCGCCGGAGGTTCTGGATAAAGTCAGGGATAATATTTCAAAAATAGATATTGAAACGGTAGTTGAATCGGGATATTTAATTTCTTATCTGGAAAGCGATAAAGATTTTTCTCTTTTTAGTGGTGTTGGAATGACTGAGCGGCCAGATACAGTTTGCGGTAAGATTTCGGAAGGAAGGATAGCCATTTTGGTTGATGGTACTCCCAATGCGCTAATAGTTCCGTATTTGTTTATAGAGTATTTTCAACATCTGGACGACTATACAAGGCACCCGTATTTTTCAACATTTACAAGATGGCTTAAATATCTTGCGTTTTTTGTTTCTATACTTTTGCCCGGATTATATGTAGGTATAAGTACTTTTAACCCTGAAATTTTACCTATGCCTATATTTACGAAAATCGCTTTAGCTGTTGGGACGACGCCATTTTCATTAATGACAGAAACAATAATTATACATCTGATGTATGAGGTAATGAGAGAAGCAGGCCTAAGAATTCCTCGTCCGCTTGGCCATGCCGTTAGTATTGTTGGTGCATTGGTAATAGGTGAAACGGCTGTCAGTTCAGGGCTTATAGGCGCACCTACGCTTATGGTAGTAGCTCTTACTGCTATATCTTCATATGTAATCCCAAATTTGTATGAGCCTATTTCTATTTTAAAATTTGCGTTTGTTGTGATTGGTGGATTTTTCGGGATATGGGGGATAATGATAGTTCTTACGGCTGTTTTAATAAATTTATGTGCCAAAAATACGTACGGTATACCGTTTACTTCACCAATTTCTCCGTTTAATCTTTTTGCTATGAGAGATGTATTGATGAGGTTTGGTTGGGACTTTTTATCTAAAAAAAATATAAAGATACAAAACTTGCCGGGTTCTGAGGTAAAAAAGTAGCATCGGGGAGGATGATTTTATGGAAAAAAGACCATGTATAACTGCTGCACAGATGTTTTCGATGTTGTTTATAAGCAGAATGGTAGTTAGTGTGATGTATGGTGCGCTTTTGGTTGATAACTCAGAACTTTGGGATCATATTGTTTCAGTCGGTATTTGTTTTGTTTTAACTTGGGGTATGCTTGTTCCCATTTATTATTTGTTTTCGATGAATAAAAAAATGAATGTACTTGATGAGGCTTTTGAATTGTTTGGAAAGATTGCGTATGTTATCTCCGCTTTGTATGGAATTTATTTTTTATCAGTAAGCTTTCATACAGTTGTTATGTTTGGGGAATTCATTTCAAATGCAGTAAATCCTCCAATTTTTGTTCCACTTTTGTCTGTTTTGCTACTAATGTCTGCCTGCTATGGAGCGTATAAAGGGTTGGAAGCATTAGCGAGGGCTTCCGGTATAATACTAATTGCCATGATTTTAGCCATTATATTTGTTGGAATTTCTTTATCACACGGAATAGAATCTGTAAATTATAAGCCCATTATGTATAGTGGTGCGGGGTCTGTAATTAGCGGAGTTAAGTTTATGATTTCTCAAAGTACTTGTTTGCCCGCTTTGGCCATACTTTTGCCGTCTTCAAAGGGCAATAGAAAACTTGGGGCTGTTTTGTGGAATACAGGAGTTTACGTTGTTTTTGGGGCTATTATTTTTTTGATAGTCGGAACAATGGGAGATTTTGTAAAAGTTCAGTTGTTTCCAGTGTATTCTGCTGCGGGCATAGGAAAATTTGGGTCTTTTAAGCATCTCGATTTTGTGTATTTGGGTGTTTGGATATGTGCGATGTTTTTAAAGCAGTCATTATTTATATTTCTTGCAAGTCAGTGCGTGAAAAAAATATGGGGAGAGGGAGTGCGTAAAAAATCCATCTTGTTTTTTGGTTTGTTACTTTCAATATCCGCATTTTTTGTAGATAAACTTCAAATTTTAAAACAGATGTTTATAACTGATTTTTTATTTGTGTTTTTAATAGTTATTGTTTTGATTATTCCAACAATTTTAGCAATATCTAAAAAGATTAAAAACTCGAAGGAATGTGTTACACTTGAAAAATAATAGATTTTTATTAATAGCTTTTTTGTTTTTTTATTTGATTTTTTTAAGTGGCTGTGGGAATAACAGAGAGCTAAATAGGCAACTCATACTTCAAGGGATAGCAATTGATAAAACGGAATCGGATTATATTATAACAGTTCAAGCTTTCGATTTTAAAAATCCCGCCAATGAAGACCAGCCAAGTACTAAAATTATAGAAACTCATGGAAGTACTGTTTTGGAAGCGTTAGAAAATATAGGTAAAAAGACAGGATTAACGCCGGTTTACTCGCAAAATATGATAATTTTAATTGGTGAAGATGTAGCTAAAATAGGTATTAATAATTTTATGGATTTTTTTATAAGACACTGCGAGATGCGCCCAAAAGTGAAACTGTGTGTTTGTAAGGGCAGAGCGTTGGATTTGATAAAGATTAAAACTTCGGGTAATGATGTTATAAAAGCGCAAGATATTAGTGACTTGATTCCTGATATGCTCAATTCTGATGTTCTTCATGTTATGGGAAATATTTATGGTGAAATTTCGGATCCGTGTATGGCTTTATTAGAGAAGGTTAAAAATGACAGTTCGGACGAAATACTATTTAAAGGAGTAGGGGTTTTTAAGGAAGATAGTCTTGTGGATTTTATAGAAGGCGATGATGCATTTGGGTTTATGATTTTAAAAGGCGTTCCAAAATTTGGAGCGCAGGTTCTTAGCACGGAGTATTTGGGCAATGTTACTTGCTCGGCAGATAAAATTACAGTTGATGTGTCGCCTGAGATCTCCGAGAATGAATATCCTATATTTAATATTAATTTGAATATTGAATCATCGGCTTTTGCTTTTGATAATAAGCAAACCATAGGTGAAAAAGAGCAAGATGTTAATGAACTCAATAAAGACTTTGAACAAAAACTAGAACCTGTGTTTAAAAATGTAATCAAAAAATTATCTGAGCTAAATTGTGATGTTTTAGACTATGCCAAAATTTTGAAAAATAAATATCCGCAATATTTTAAAAATACTGCGGGTGGTTTTAAAAGTATAATGCAAAAATGTGAATATAATATAAATCAAAATGTGAGCATCAAAGTAACGGGGAAAGAGCCTATTTAAATAATGTTGTCTTCTTCAAAAATCTTTGAGTGAATAGCATTTGCGGCCGATTGTGCGTTTTCAGATGGCAATATAACAGATACTCTTTTGTTGCTATATCCAACCATTTCGGCTTCTATATTAGATTCTGAAAGAGCTTCAAAAATTAAAGAAGCTACGTTTATGTTAATGCTTTCAGATATATTTATAACCGATATCATAGATTTGCCTTTTTCGTATGCTATTTGATGTGAACCATTGTTTTTTAATAAGTTTTCTAAAGTTTTTACGCATCTATTCACATCACAATCTTTTACAGTAAACACTATTTGTTTAGAGTTTATCCTGCCAACAGGTTTAAGTATCTTATCTGTGTTGATATTTTGGCTTTCAAGTTCATAGAATATATTTTCTTCTATAGAGTTTTTGTTATTTCCTTCAAATGTAACCAAAAATTTTGTCAATGAATTTTCTATAGACACTCCGGTTACGTAGGTGTGGAAAGATTTTTCCTTGGTTTTTATGAGGGTACCTGTAGGATTGCTCACAAGACTTGATAGAACTTCTATTTTTACATTGTTTTCTCTTGCTGTTTTAATTGATTCTTTATGTAATACTTGTGCACCAAATCTTGAAAGTTCATACATCTCGTCATAAGAAAGACTATTCCATTTTTTAGCGGAAGAAACAATTCTGGGGTCAGCACTGTAAACACCATCAACATCGGTGTATATTTTGCAAACGTCTGCGCCTAAAGCGGCCGCTAATGCCACAGCGCTCGTATCTGAGCCGCCACGCCCTAAAGTAGTTATATTTCCATAGCGGTCAGTGCCTTGAAATCCCGCAACGATAACTATATTTTTCTTACTCAATTCTTCTTTTATTCTTGAAGTATCTATGTTTTCAATTTCCGCTTCAGTATGATTAGTGTTAGTCAAGAACCCTGCTTGCCAGCCTGTTAGCGAAACCGCTTTATATCCTAATTTTTGAATAGCCATAGCTAAAAGAGAAGCAGAAATTTGTTCTCCGGCGGCTAATAGGGCATCATTTTCTCTGCCACATGGATTACTTGTTATTTCAAATGCCATTTTTTGAAGATGGTCAGTTGTGTCGCCTTGCGCAGAAACAACTACCACCACGCTGTTTCCTAAACAGTATAGGTCCGTTATTTTTTTTGCCACATTAAATACATGATGTGCGTCAGCAACGGAGCTTCCGCCAAATTTTTGAATTATTAGAGCCATTAAAAAATCCTCCGAAAAATAAAAGTAGAGCAAGTTTGTATATTACATATTTTATGCACGGATTGTTATATTGTTTTTGATGTTTGAGTTAAAATTTATTGATTGTTTTCAGAGCCGGGCGGAGTTGGTGAAGCCCCCGAAGAATTTGTTGAATTAGAATTATTTTGATTTTCGGAATTTGACGATTGATTGTTTTCGGATGGATTCTCAGAATTGGATTGTGAATCTCCTTCAGAATTGCCTTCGGTAGGAATTTGAAAATGTGATGCATGTAAAGCACATTGTTCCGGCATATGGTTTTTGTCATAATATCCCGTTGCTACCGAGCCGCAACCTGCACCTGCAAGTTTTCCGCTTTCTTTACAGTATGTTGCGCTTACAACATTATTGCTGTAATTGTAGTCAATATTTTTTTTGCCTTCAAGATATTTTGTCATTATAGCTTTCCAAATTCTTATTGCAGCGCCTGTTTCTCCTATGCGTTTAGGATTATCATATCCTGTCCATGTTCCTGCTACGGCGTATGGGCTTAGACCGATAAACCAACTGTCGTAATCGTCTGTTGTAGTACCGGTTTTACCTATTATATTCCAGCCGGGTATGTTTGCACTTTTACCGGTTCCTTCAGCCCCTGTTATTACATTTCTTAAAAGTCTGTTCATAATAGTTGATGTGTTAGCGGATATGACTTGCGTTGGGATTATATCACGATTATCTAAAACCACCTTCCCGTTTCTGTCTGTCACATAAAAATACGTGTATGGTTTGGTGAATTTACCACCGTTCCCGAAAATCTGGAATGCGCCGGTCATTTCTCTAGGAGTTACACCATAGTGCGTACCACCTGTTGCCAGTGCGGCAAGAGATGAAGCGTCGCTGCTATCAAGATTGTTAAGTTCGAGTTTTTGGGTTAAAAACTCGTAACTTTTTTGTGGAGTTAGTAAGTTTATAAGTTGTGCTACAGGTGCGTTTGCGGATTTTTCTATTGCCCATTGCAACGTAACGTTACCTTTATAGCTTTTATACCAGTTTTCAGGCCAATTTTTTAATCCTCCGCCTTTAACGGGAATTTGTAAAGGTTGGTCCGGAATAAGTGATGAATAATTATAAAGTCCAGATTCTATTATGGGGGCGTATGCGGATATAGGCTTTATTGTGGACCCCGGTTGACGTTTAGCTACGTTTGCACGGTCGTATAATAAGTTTCCGGTTTTTTTGTTTCTGGAACCGATAGTTGCTAATATTCTGCCATTTAAATCTGTCATAGTATAGCCAAGTTGTAGATTTTTATCTTTTGGCATTATAGAGTTATCGTTTAATACGTTTTCTGCTATGGTTTGAGCTTTTACGTCCATAGCACTGTAAATTTTAAGTCCTTGAGTGTATACCATATCTTCTGCAGTAGATTTTCCAATATGGTATTTTGTACATAAATCATCTACAATATCACGCAGTAAGGTTTCTGTATACCAGTTACGGACCGATTCTGTTGAAGAAGTTTTTTCGGCACGTTTTTCAGCATCGCTAAAATCCATTTTAGAAACTTCTTCCATTGCACAATGGTATTCTTTTTCAGATATTTTACCTTGATCCAGCATTTCATGCAAAACGGTTTCGCATCTGGTTCTGTTGTTTTCTGGGTGATATATTGGATTATACGCTGTCGGGTTTTGTGTAATTCCGGCAATTGTAGCACATTGTGCGAGGGAACAATCTTTAATATTTTTGTCAAAATATATATTTGCGGCAGCTTGTACGCCGCGGCTTCCGCTTCCAAAGTTTACCACATTTAAGTAAGATTCTAGAATCTCATCTTTAGAATACATTTCTTCAAGCTGAGTTGCTCTAAAAATTTCTCTTAATTTTCTGGAGAGGCTAACTTGATTATCTTCAGTTATGTTTTTTACAAGCTGTTGAGTTAGTGTTGAGCCGCCGTAGCTTTGATTTCCTTTGAGCATATTCATAGCTGCTCCGCTTGTACGTATCCAGTCTACGCCTTTGTGGTCGTAAAATCTTTTGTCTTCTATTGCCACTACAGCATCTTTCATATATTGCGGGATATCTTTAAAATCAACCCAAACTCTGTTTTCGGTGTTGTATACTTTTTGGTATTCATAAGTATTCCCTTTTTCATCATTAACATAAATAAAGCTTGTAAGAGCCATCTTAGAAGCATTTATATTTAGTGCTATGTCGTTTTCCAGCAAAGTAGATCTATAGGCCATAAGAGAGCATATAACCAAACTGCTGCTAACAAATACGATTAATCCTATGCTTAAAGATGCCCTCCAAAGTAACTTTATTATTGAGATAATATTATGAGCTGCTGTGTTATGAGGCTCTATATTTTTTTGCTTTTTACCTGATGTTGTATTATTACCGAAACGGCTTATATCGGTTTTACGCATTTTGTAATCCTCGTTTCCAATATGTTATTAAATTGGTTAACAATCAAAATTAGGATATCACAAAATTTATATGATAGTCAAATCAGCGTAAAATATAGAAATAGTTCGTTTGTGCGGTAAAGCTAAGTTAAACTGCGCTTGCCAGGCGTTTTACAGCTGTAAACACTTTAGAAATTTCATACCAAGTTGCGTAATCCACACTACCGGTTTGAGGCAGTCCGAAAATACCTTGAAACTCTTTAACTGCATCTACTGTGTTTTGCCCGTATATGCCGTCAACCACTAGCTTTTTGATGGCAGGATAATTGTTACTAATAGCATTTAATTGATTTTGTATGGTTTTTACTGCTTCCGAATTTGTACCTAGCTGGAGGACTTCCCCGGGGAATGAGCTTGGAATGCCGGCTACTTGAACTGTTGATTCAAGATAAATATCGCTACCGTAATAGTTTCTTAAGATGTCTATGTATTCAAGTCCGCTGTCGGCTAAATCTTTCGACCCCCACTGAGATAACCATTGTGGACAAGTTACATTTTTACCATCGCAGTATTGTGTAAATAATGGTTGGTTTATCTGCGGTTTTGTTATAAAGCTCGAAAAAAGTTCGTCGACCAGGTTTGAAATATTCTGAAAAATATTTCTTCCGTAAGAAAATTTTTGGTCGTATGCGGTAGATGAGGTTATTGTAAAATTTTTGCCCCTGCTTCTGTACCATTCTGTATATACTCTGTTAAGCGTAAATGAATTTATAACAAGTATGTTTGCTTTTATGCATTCTTGCGGCCAAGTTGCATATATTTCACAGCTTGCAACGTTTTTTATGTAATCTTTGTATGGTACCCAATAATTTGGCGCAGAATCATCATTGGGGTCGCCGTCATGTACTACTATAAATTCGGGTATTACCACTTTGTCTAGAATTACTAATCCGGAACTATTAGGCAACTCTTTAACTGCATCTTCAGATATTTTTGGTGGATAAATTTCATAAAGTGTGTGTGGCGGAATTAAAATTGTTTCTGATTGTGCAATATTGTTTTCAGTTCTTTTCATAAATATATTTTGCTCTGCTATGGTATCCGGTAAAATTTGAATTTTTTCAACTATGGTTTCTTCAAAGCCATCTTTTCTAACAGTCAGATTGTACTCAGAGTAGGGGCGTTCAGTTGGGTTGGCGCTAAGAGAATACTGAACTTCCGGAGTGGTTAAATCTATTAAATCGGATTGTCCCGAGATGTTTGTAATAGATTCAGAAATTATTTCTTCTTGTTTTTCTGATGGAGAGATTTTTAATTCCGCTCCACTTAGTGGCATTCCTATAGTTTCGTCAAAAACGTTTATTTGAATTCTACCTGTATCCATGAAAAAAGACCCTCCAAAAATTATTTTGCTTTTTAATAAATCATCTTAGTTAATATGATGCATATGATTAAAAAAATATGACGTTTTAATGATTGTTTTTTCAGAATATAATTGTAATATTTTTCAATAAGTGATAATGTTTTCACTACCAATAAAATTAAAAAGCAGGTGCAAAATATGAAATTTACAAGCAGAGTAATGAATTTGAATTTTAAAAATGCTTTGGCATACCTTACATTTAAAGAAATAGAAAAATATACATTTATTAGCCACGCGTTTTCCACTAGACTTGGCGGCGTAAGCAAAAACGAATATAAATCCATGAATTTAGGATATAAAGATAAAGCTGAGGCAGAAAACACAGAGGAAAATTATAATATTTTCTGTGAGGCTCTTGGTTATGATAAAAGTTTGATGGTGCGCAGTAAGCAAATTCATGGGACAAATATTGAAGTTATAACAGAGAAAAATATATCTGAAAACAAAATGAGATTTGATGATGCGGACGGATTTGTAACAAACGTTCCCGGTGTGGTTTTAAAAACATTGCACGCTGATTGTGGTTCGATTTATATGATTGACCCAAAAAATCGTGTTATTGGTATTGCTCATGCAGGTTGGCGTGGGACTGTTAAAAAAATTTCAAAAAAATTATTAGAAAAATTTATAGATGTTTACGGTAGTAATCCTGAAGATGTAGTTTGTGCTCTTGGCCCCTGCATAGGTTCTTGCTGTTTTGAGGTTGGGCGTGATGTTGCAGGTGAATTTAAAAAACTTAATTTAAACGGAGATTATATAAAACCCGGTAAAGAAAAAGATAAATTCAATATCGATTTGCAAAAAGTAAATGCCGAAATTTTACAGGATAGTGGCATTTTGCCCCAGAATATAATTTTTTGCGATATTTGCAGTTGTTGCAATAAAGACTGGCTGTTCTCACATAGAGCTACCGGTGGAAAACGTGGTAATAACGCGGCGTGTATAAGTATTATTAAATAAATAAGATTTAAAAACTAAAATATAAAGTTCCCTTTTCTGCATATATTTTTGTAGGAGGGAATTTTATTATGCTTTTAAGTGAAGAAGCGTCACGTGAGGTGATAGTAAAGTTTAACGGCGATATATTTGCGGTTGGCGAGGCTTTAAGTGCAGATGTTGAGGTTTTAAGTGACAATTTTGCAATATTGACCATAAATCCGGAAATGATTCCATTGCTTCGTGAATATACAGAAATCGAGGGAGTGGAACTGCCTAAAACCTTAACATTTAATGTTCAAGAAAGTATCAATAAATCATGTATAAGAGTTGTGCAAAATGACGGAAAATATAATCTTCTTGGAGAAGGAGTTTTAATAGCAATTTTGGATTCGGGTATAGACTATACTCATCCGGATTTCATAAATGAAGATGGAACAAGCAGAATACTTTATCTTTGGGATCAAACTATACAAGGGAATCCGCCTAGTGGCTTTTTGAGTGGTTCGGAGTACACAAATCAGCAGATTAATTTAGCAATTGCATCAAACGACCCTTATAATATAGTCCCGGAAATAGATAGTTTTAATCACGGCACGGCTGTGGCAGGAGTTTGTGCAGGAAATGGCAGAGCTTCCGGTGGAGAAAATCTGGGTGTTGCTCCAAAATCATCGCTTATTGTTGTTAAACTCGGAGAGAGGGGATACGAATCCTTTGCAAGAACTACCGAGCTTATGCGGGGTATAAAGTATGTAAGTGATAAAGCGTTTGAACTTAGAATGCCAGTTGCTATAAATATAAGTTATGGTACAAACGATGGCCCCCATAACGGAGAATCTCTTTTTGAAAGCTATATTAATAGTATTGCGGAAAAGTGGAAGACATCAATAGTTGTAGCTGCGGGTAATGAGGGGGCTGCCGGCCATCATTATTCCGGATTAATTAGTTCTAATCAAACCCAAGATGTTCAATTTTTTTATTCGGGAAGAAATAATAGCTTCTATTTTAATGTTTGGAAAAATTTTGTAGATACATTTTCTGTTGAACTTATTTTGCCAAATGGTAGGTCTACCGGCGAAATTACGTATTATGATAGGTTAAGAGAATATAGAATAGGTAATGTAAATATTGTTGTAAATTATGATCAACCTAAGTTTTACAACACATTTCAAGAGATATTTTTTGAGGTTAAACCGGTCTCAGACTTGTTGCCGGTTGGAATTTATACTTTGCGTATAGTTTCGCAAAACATAATATATGGTGTTTACGATGTTTATTTGCCTACTGTTGAGGAGGTAGGAAATGATACAGCTTTTACTTTTCCGGCTGTTGATTCTACTCTCACTATTCCGTCAACTGCACAAAACGTTATAACTGTTTCGGGGTATGATTCTGTAAGGGATATTCCCTCAGAATTTTCTGGCCGTGGCTATACTTTGAATATAGTTTATACAAAACCGGATTTAGCTGCTCCGGCAGTAAATATCTTAACAACATCTGTTGGTGGAGGTTACTCATCTTTTAGCGGAACAAGTATGGCGCCTCCGTTTGTTACTGGTTCTGCGGCTCTTTTAATGCAGTGGGGTATAGTTCAGGGGAATGACCCGTTTTTGTACGGGGAAAGAATTAAAGCGTATTTAAAACGAGGTAGCAGAAGATTAAAAAATGTAAATTATCCAAATAATCGTTGGGGATACGGCGCGCTTTGCCTTTATGATACTTTGGAAGAGCTTTGGGATTTTAATGGTTATATTTAATTTTTGATTGGAGTTTTAAAATGCCTAATTTAGATGGAATAGATTTACCACTTAATGAGTTTATAGCTTTACCTACAACAGTTCCTTTTTATGCTTGGTATACGCCTGCGTTTCAAACTTATTTATCCGATAAACCTTATATAAAACTTAGCAAAGTGCTTATAAATGAAGTTGCAATTTTATATACAAATGAGCAAAACATGGATCAGATTTTTGCCGACCTTGGTAATGATTTTTTAAGTACATATCCTGAGGTTTATGGCCTTACGGCTAGGGAGGCACTTGAAGATTCAAATATAATACCTGTTCAAAATCAGCCATATTTAAATTTAAGAGGGCGTGGCGTGATAGTAGGTGTTATAGATACGGGAATAGATTATACAAATCCGGTTTTTAGATATGAAGATGGTACAACAAAAATAAAATACATATGGGATCAAACAATTGAAGGCCCTCCAGATTACGGTGTTAATTTTGGGACTGTCTATACTTCTGATAAGATTAATGAGGCTCTTAATAGCAACGACCCTTACAGTATAGTCCCGCATAGAGATACTGTTGGACACGGCACTTATTTGTCATCAATTGCCGCAGGCAGAGAAACAGGGAATTTCATTGGTGCTGCACCTGATGCCCAGTTGATAGTTGTAAAGCTAAAAAAGGCACCCAATTTCTATTTTGAAAAATTTCTGGTTCCTCCCGAGCAAGAAAACGCTTATATCTCAATCGATATAATGCTTGCACTTACATTTATTTTT
>CAYUTE010000121.1:0-3152 GCA_964447545.1 uncultured Eubacteriales bacterium | reverse complement strand
CGTTTTTACAAGTTAAAACAGCACATTAAAACAGCAAAAAGCGGATATCCATTTCGGGTATCCGCTTTAATTTTGTTAAGATTTTACGCTTTAGTTTTATCTATCCTTTCTTCTTTAAACTTTTTCGGTTATTATTGCTTATATTTCTCTGTACGCAAATTAAATATTTTGACATATATCCGTTTTCCGACTGTCTGAATTGGCAATTTTTTTGATTTATGATATACTGCAATTACAATACGATACAAATTGTAACATAAATAATAAAAAAAGCATGTAACAAATCGTTTGCTTTCTTTAGTATATAAGTGAAGGGGGTAAAGCTTATGGACGATGAAAAAATCATTGAGCTGTTTAATATGCGTTCGGAACAGGCAATCTCAGAATTAGATAATAAATACGGTAAGCTGTGCAAAAGCATATCATATAATATTTTACACTGTGACGAAGATGTTGAGGAATGTATAAATGATTTGTATCTGGGAATTTGGCGCAAAATACCGCCCGAGCATCCAAACCCTCTGTCAGCATTTGTATTAAGAACAGTCAGAAATATTTCTCTGACAAAATACAACTATAATAAAGCGAAAAAAAGAAATCGTACTTATGACATATGTTTAGACGAATTAGATTACTGCGTTTCTGCGCACGATACAGCAGAAACAGAATTTGACGTCTCTGTGTTGACGGATTATATTGATGATTTTCTTGAAACTCTTGATTCAACGAATCGGATTATTTTTGTCAGAAGATATTGGTTTTTTGATGATTTCTCTTCAATATCAATGAGATTGGGAATGTCAGAGGTAACGGTCAGAGTCAGACTTGTCAGAATAAGAAAAAAATTGAAATCATATTTAGAATTGAAAGGATTTAACCTATGAACAAATATATTCTCGCAGATGCTATCGGAAATATTGATGACCGATATATTCTTGAAAGTCTCTCTCATACGCACCGAAAAAAGCATATAAATCATAAAAATATTATAAAAATACTTGCAGCGTGTATGGCATGTTTAGCTTGCTTTGTCATTATAAAATCATCTTCGCCGAATTCACATCATCATAACACAACCAACGAATACTATTACATTAAAAGTGTTGATAAAACAAATGAAAATACAAGCCTGTCGAGAACAAGTTCAATTACTCCAATTGAGCCGGAGTGCACAGAAAGAATTATGACAAAATCTGATTTGAGGAGGTTTTTCCAATGCTCTGATTACGATTTATTCAACGGACAACCGGCATACTGTACCGTGATTCTGAATAAGGACAAAACCGTTCACACCGTAAGAATGTCATGGCAATTTGACGAAGGGTTTGTCGATGCGTTCTTTGAGCCTGAAGCATATCCGGAGTTCCTGTTTAATTCAAGCACCAGTACAAAAGATCAATTCAGGAACTATCAAATTGCTATTCAAAAAACAAAAATCGCAGATTCGGACGGTGAATTAGATATCGGAATAAAGGATGATAATATGGGAGTCTGGATATTCGGAGACGAAAACAGCAAAGACAAGATAGAGGTGCTGATGAATTATATTTTTGATCATCAGATTTCATTTGATTTCAAATAATAAAGGAGGAAATATTTATGTTAAAGAAAATAATCGCTTTTACCGTTTTCTTGGCGTTAACAATTTCTGTGAACACTTTTAATACTTCGGCAAATTCTGACTCATCTTCAAATATGTTATCAGTGACAGATGCATCATGGAATAAAACATTTGATTCTCTTGATGATATGTGTTTAGATTCAGATTTGATAATAACTGGCAAAGTTGTCAGCGCCGTTACCGAACTGCGATACGATATGGTTTTTACTAAAAGTTATGTACAAATCATTAAAAAAGTAAAAGGTTCTGTTAATTCAGACATATTAATTCCGGTTCTTCAAACGGGCGGCACATACGGCAATATTACTACTCCGGCTATTACTGATGCTCCTTTGTTGAAAGTGGGCAACACGTACGAATTGTATTTATACCTTACCGATGAGTCCGATATGTACGGACAATATTATTTAATATCCGGAGGATATCAGGGAGTTTTAGAAATAGATAACGGCAACAAAACTGTAATGAGCGAAAATAATACTTTGTTTAATAACAAAGCAGATGTTCAAGTTATTAAATCAAATACACCGATATACAGTTATTATTGGAACAAGAGTTCTTTATTAGTGTATGTTCCATCATATATCAGAGACAATTATCATTCTAATACTCGTGCAGGCATATGTGCAGGAGTTAATGCATGGTCTTCTCATACAGATTCCCCTTCAACATCAATTACAGTTTCTTCAAGCTATGCCGATGTTTTTATAAATATGAGTGATTACGGTGCAACCGGTTGGAATGCTTATACAACAACAAAACATAACAACAATATTTGTTATATATCTGATATTAAAATTAACTCATATAATCTTACTGCATACTATTCAACAAAGGGGCTATGGCAGGCTCTTGCATGTCATGAATTTGGTCACACTTTAGGGCTCGAGCATAACACAAGCACATCTGCGTCTATAATGAGACCTAAAACAAACGACTATTACGATATAGACGGCTTACCTAAATGGACTGTTCCGAAAGCTGCCGACATCAACTCAATAAATGCAAAGTATTAAACAGAATTATAGTTTAATGTTTCTCAACTATGCAAATGTTTCATGTATAGAATTAAAATGATAATTAAAAATGACTTTCTGTCAAGTCTGAAAGAAATATAAAACGTAAAAGAATCAGCGGATACCTGAAAAAGTACCCGCTGATTTATCATTTTTCAGCTTAATTTTTACTTATACTTCTCAGCCTGCAAAGTAAACATTTTTGCATACGTTCCGTTTTGAGCCATTAATTCTTCGTGAGAACCCGACTCAATAATCGAGCCGTTTTCCATAACGTATATTTTATCGGCAATAACGGTGGTTGAAAGCCTGTGCGAAATAAAAATAACCGTCTTGTGGTTTGCCGCCTCAATCATAGCCTGATTCAATTTGTATTCTGCAATCGGGTCGAGGTTCGCTGACGGCTCGTCAAGAATTACATAAGGACAGTTTTTATAAAGCGCTCTTGCTATTGCGATTTTCTGAGCTTCGCCACCCGAAAGCATTATGCCGTTTTCGTCAAACTCTCTCAAAAG
>CAYUTE010000120.1:0-25123 GCA_964447545.1 uncultured Eubacteriales bacterium | reverse complement strand
GCATTAAATAGAATTATTGCACATATATTGAGCACTGCAAGTCCGATATATAAGTCGCTAAGCTTTTTTAAATTTTCGCGCGGTGTTCTTTTACGCATATTTTCCACCTCCTTTATTACTTACTCGTTATATCGGGTTATTAAAAAACAAAATGTATGTTTTAGTATATTTTTTATTTACATTTTAAGGCAACAATAATAAAAGTCTAGCGATGCTAGGTTTTATTATTGTATTATTAAATTTGTCTAATTATGGTGGACTTAAGGGGATTCGAACCCCTGGCCTCTGCATTGCGAACGCAGCGCTCTACCAACTGAGCTATAAGCCCTTATACTATGTTTATTCTATAATTTTTATAAAGTTTTGTCAATATTAGGCTCTGCCATTAAATACAATACAAAGTTGCATTTTTAGCTATGTTTAGAGTGTTTTTATACGATAATTATATTGAAAGTTTGCTCTGTATATGGTATAATTTTGACGTATTTAATAGTTTATGCGGATATGGCGGAATTGGTAGACGCGCATGGTTCAGGTCCATGTGAACGAAAGTTCTTGCAGGTTCAAATCCTGTTATCCGTACCAGCGAGGAGCCCTCGCGGGCAACGTCGCGCACCAAATCGGGGTGTGGCTTTTTTATTTTTGCCCGCGTTTTTTCTACGCTCCGTAAGATTACCCGTACCAGAGAACGAAACATATTTTGGCACATTCTCATATTGCGATGTTACTTGGCGGATAAAATTCATAGCTTCAAATCGTGTTTCATTGAAATGTTTTTTATTTGCTAAAATAAATTTTTCTGCATACAAATTAAAATGCATCTAATATCCACATCATAAAACTTTGCTAACTTAATAATAGTGAAGATATCCGGTAATATCCTTCCATTCTCATCGTACGTATATGTTGAACGTTCCAAATCAAGCATAGCTGCAATTTCCCGCTGCTTTAAATCTCTATCTTCTCTCATTGAACGAAGTTTATCTGCTAATTCCTGTTTTGTTGCTATATAATAATCATTTAGATTTTTTATTATTACTAAGAATTAGAACATTATAATGTGTCATAATGCTTCTTCTTTGGATTGTGTTATGATATATTAGCTATATTATCAAGCTTGAGCTTTTATATCTTTCTAAACTAAGCTAATTTTTCAAAGCATTTTAATTTTTATAAAAACGACTGTACTTGCCTTATTGGCTATGCCGTGTAATTTTTATTATTTAATTTGTACAAATAATATTCTTCTATTATTTGTGCAACGTCTTTTTTGACAAACTTTAAATATATTATTTGCTCAGTATTGACATTCTACTGTCAATAAGTTACAATATTTTACAAAATAGTTTAAATTTTACTTTTTTGATTTTAGGTTGGTGACTACCGTATGCAATCCGCTTTTAAAAACTATATTCAAAAACCACTCTTCATATTTAAGCAGTTATTTAAATCCGGACCGAGCTTTTTATTCTTTGTTATTCTTGCAGTTTTAATTAATGGTTTAAGTCCCGTATTTACCACTTTTTTAATATCAAAAATAATTGCCGTTTTAGAAGTAGGTGGTGTAGATCACTTACGTAGCCAGTACGCTAAGTTGTTGTTTTTAGTTATTCTAATGCTTGCAAGTGTGATTTTGTCTCTATTTACTAATAGCATAAAAGCCATTATTTCTGAACTAACAAGTCAACGATTATCATATAATATCCAGACTACAGTTTCAGCTAAATTTCAAAAGATCCCTCAACGAACAATAGATACCCCCGATTTTCAAAATCTTTATAAGAATACCTTCGAAAGAGGTTTGACAGAACCAATGAATGTTGCAGAAACATTATTTAGCCTAATCTCAACTGGAATTGGCATGGTGGGGTACATATCAATTATATCGACTCTCAACATATTTGCAATTATTTTTATGATTGGGCTTACCATTCCAATATACTTTTTGAAAGGAAAAAGCCGTAATCTTGAGTTTGATTTTTTAAGTAAACATACTACTGAGGCCCGACAAGTTTGTTATAATTATTATTTAATGTCAGACAGTCAATTTACTAAAGAAATTCGTACATTAAATCTTTTTGACTATTTAAAAAACAAAAGAGAAACTGTTTTTAACCGTCTGATGAAGGCTAGGCAAGGCATGGCAAAAAAGAGAATTTTCTATCTGCTTCTGACAACACTTTTATCTCTGTTGGGAGCTTTATTTACTGAATTTATTCTTATAAACAATGTTATAAATGGGCTCATTCCTTTATCTCAATTTGTACTTTACAATACGGCTATTACTTCTCTAATTACAGGCTTATTTAGTTTTGTGGATTTAATTGTCGTCAATAAAAAAAGTCTTCAGTTTATGGACTACCTATTTAAATTTCTGAGCCTACCAACTGAAACAGATGAAGTCATTTGTGAAAATCACATTCATACCATTAAACCCTCTATTGATGACTCTAAGACATATGAAATAGAATTTAAAAATGTATCATTCAAATACCCGGGTGCCATAAAAAATAGTATAGAAAACGTAAGTTTTAAGTTTCATACTGGAGAAAAAGTCTGTTTAGTTGGCGAAAACGGAAGTGGAAAATCCACTTTAGTTAAATTGTTACTCAGGATATATGAGCCAACCGAAGGTAAAATCTTAATCAATGGTGAGAATATCAAAAATTATGATTTGGAAAATTACAGAAAAATGTTTGGCGTAATCTTTCAAGACTTTATACGATATGTTGCAAACGTTCAGGAAAACATTGGTTTCGGAGATGTTTCTGAAATTGAAAACATGGAAAAAATAAAACTCGCAGCACAGAAAACCAATTCAAATAAATTTATTGAAGCTTATAAAGACGGATATAAAACAAACCTCGGAAAGCTATTTTATGATGATGCAATAGATCCTTCTGGCGGGCAATGGCAAAAGCTTGCAATCTCGCGTGCATTTTTTCCAAGTTCCAAGATTTTAGTTCTAGATGAGCCCACCGCATCACTTGATCCAAAAGCTGAAGATGAGATATTTAAAATGTTCCATACTTACGAAAATGCTAAAGCTGTATTTATGATTTCACATAGGATGTGTAGTGCAAGACTTGCTGATAAAATAATTCTATTATCCGACGGAAAAATCTTAGAACAGGGGTCACATGCCGAACTTATGAATATGAAACAAAGCTACTATGAAATGTACACACTCCAGGCTGACAAATATATTTAATTTTTGCGTTTAATGGATATTTTTAGGTGAGAGGAGGTGATGTATAGTGGAGAAAATCGAAGTATTTGAACATGCAGACGAAGTTGGCGGTCTCCTTGGTATCCTTTTTGTTTGTGGAGGAATATGTGGTGCCAGCTGCGTAGCTACTGAAGGTATTGCCACATCTGTACTTATAGCACCGGCTGCTGAACTTGGGGCTCCAATCCCAGTCTAATCGTACTTTGCCACCCCGAATCATGGGTGGCATATTTTTTATAAGGGGCGGTAAAATGAATGATTTTAAATTGAATATTTATGAATTTGAAACGACTAACCGTAATAAATACATATTTGATAACAATACAGGATCTATTATCCCATCATCTGATGAAATTAGTTATATTGTTAACAATTTTTATAAATCTAAAGACCTAATTATACAAGAGCTGCTGCAAAAATTCGGAGCAAATACGGAAGATATTTTGTCGGCTTATACGCATGTAGAAAGTTTAGTTAAACAAGGTATGTTCATTTCAAATTGTCATCCTGTAATTTCTAACAAAAATCTATCTCAAAATAGCATTTTAGAAACACCAATTGCTCAACTAGTTTTGATATTAACAGAAGCCTGCAACATGAGATGTAAATACTGTATATACTCAGATTATTATCCCGGAATAAAAACCTATTCCAATCAAGAAATGTCTATTGAAACAGCTTTAAAGGCAATAGATAAATATGAAATATTTTGTAAGAAAAAAGTAGAAAAGGGATTTAATAAAACACCTTCAATAACATTTTATGGCGGAGAGCCATTTTTAAAATTTGATATTATTAAAGCTGTGGTAAACTACTGCAAACAAAAAGATTTTAAAGCTATGTTTTATGTCACAACCAACGGGACTATTATGACCGATGAAATGATTGATTTTATAATTGAAAACGAAATAAACATAATGTTTAGCTTGGATGGGAATAAAGAAAATCATGACAGAAATAGAGTTTTTATAAATAACGAACCAACTTTCGACAAGGTTTTTGAAAATATAAAGAAGTTTCAAAACAGAAAAAAACAACTCGGGATACAACAATTGTCTATTTTTGGTGTTACATTTGATTTAGATACGGATATGGAAAAAGTTATAGAGTTTTTTGATAACAATCATGATCTCTTAAACCCATACGTAGTCAGATATAATAAGGTTGGAGATTTTGGAGAATATTATAATAACTGTGACCTTGTAAATAATAAGTTAAATACTTCCTTTAAGAACTTGTATAATAGATTTCAGAACGTTTTTTCAAAAGGAGATAAAAAATTACTCACTCCCGCATTAAAAAGTTTATATTCAAATCTGTGCCTTCTTACATATAAGCAAAAATTCATTAATACTGATCGTAAAGAACTGTGTATCCCCGGTACAAAAATCGCAGTTGCACCCGATGAAAACTTATACGTATGTGAAAGAGTAAACCAGGCTTGCCCTATTGGCAATTTAGATGATGGACTCAGTATGGACAAGGTAAATCACTTATGCAACCAGTTCATAGAAATAATCAATAAAGAATGCTGCAATTGTAATTTAAGCAGATTATGCGATGTATGTTATTCTCACATGATCAATGAGGGTGATCTCTGCTTTAATAAAGACAGTTGCCAGAATTATAAACAATCAATAAAAAATTCTTTATCATTTTTGTATTCACTCTTGGAGGAATACCCGGATAAGATGAAAGAATTTTTCAATATTTAGAAATTTTATATTTAATAAAAGAAAGGTGACATTGTGAAAAAGTACTTTAGACTTCATCCATATGTTAAATCCGTTAGTGGCGACAAGAAATGTTCTGTTTATAATATTTTAAACGGTGATGTATTTTGCATTTCAAAGAATGAATACGATATTTTGCAAAAATGCGAACAGAACATTCCGTTGGATGAGATAGAAAATATTGATTATAAATTCATATCAAACCTAAAAAGCAATGGGTTGGGGTTAATTTACAACGGTAAAGTTTATATCTGTGAAGATTTTTATGGAATTCCCAGCACTTTGAACGATACACTTAGTAGCATTACATTAAACAGTTTATTTATAGAAATTACAAATCAATGTAATTTAAACTGTAAATTTTGCAAGTGCGACGATATTCTATACAGAAAAACCGGTTGTAAAAAATGGCCGTCAAATCGCAAGGCTCTTTCTATTGAACAATGGAAAGATGTAATCTGCCAGGCCAAAAATTTACGCTGTAAAAACTTTATAATAATAGGTGGAGAACCCTTACTAGAATTTGAAAAATTAAAAGAAATCGTAAAATACATAGATGAATCTAATGATCCAGATACAAGGATTACAATATATACAAATGGTACCTTGCTTAATGATGAAAAAATAAACTTTATAAAGCATCATAATATTAATGTTTGTGTACAGATCTTATCTGATAATAACTTGACATATCAAGAAATAACAGGAGAAAAACGCGTTTTTGATGTAATTTCAGAAAATATAAATAAACTAAAGGCAAACAGCATACCATACAACCTACTTTTTTTAATTAGCCGGTTTAACGAAGAAGAAGTAAATAATGTTATTGAAAAGTTCAAAAGTTCCGCTATCAAGATAGAGTTTATTTATCCTATAAACAATAACTTTTATTCTAATAAGTATATCGAACAAATGTATGATAGATCCAAAGATTTTATAAAACTCTCATTACCTATGTTTGATAAACTATCCAAATACAATACTTGCTACAACGGCACTTTGGCTATCAGTTGCGATGGCTCAACTTATCCCTGCATTATGTCAAGAAAATTATATCTGGGGAATGTCAATGATTTGTCTTTAAAAGATATCCTATCTAAGGATGAGACCATTAAATATACAAATTTAAATAAAAGTAAAATAGAAGGCTGTGCTTCCTGCCACAAAAGGTATGGTTGTTTAGACTGCCGAGCATTGGAAATGAGTGCAACAAATAATCTTTATGGTATGAAGTTCTGTAATTTATTAGAGGAAAAATATTATGAATAAATATTCCGAAATATTAAAAAAAATTAATGCTTTAATTCTCGAAAGATATATTTTATTAAATGAAAAGGGAATCGATTGGGTCAAAGTTTCAGATCAGTATAAATCTAAAATTCAAAACGCAAAAACTAACACCCGGTTTGTTGAAATAATAAATAATATGTTATTTCAATTGGAAGATCCACACGTCACATTTTTCGATACTACACACACTTCTGAATATTACTTACCATTTGTATTGAATTTTTCGCAGAATAGTTTGATAGTCACAACAGACAGCGTAATTCCTAAAGATTCTATCATTCTAAAGGTTAATGGAACAAGCATATCTGATTTAATTAATTCATATGAAAATAAAATACCTTTGACTGCCATAAAAATGAGAATATTACAAAATATATATCACAATTTAGGAGAAAAGATCAGCTTTCAGTATTCGCATAATGGTAAGGTAAATAATACTACTATAAATAATTTGAAAGTAAAATCAAATATATATGATAATTTAAAACAAAAAAATAAATATATTTCATTTAACAATATAACCACAAAGAAAATCGACAATAACATCAACTATATCAAGATTGGCTTCTTTGGTAAAGACATCTCTGAGCATATTTACGACTGGATTGTTACATTACAAAAAGGTTGTAAATTAATAATTGATCTTAGAGGATGTAAAGGCGGCTACGTAGAGGAAACTATAAAGTCTGTTTCTTTGTTTTTAGATTATAATGTTAATTTAGGCAAAAAGGGGTTCAATGAAAATGGAAAATATATTGAAGAATTAGTAAATATTCCTGCACTCTTTTCAAACACTAATTTTTCAAAAATAGCAGTTTTAGCCGATAGTTTTACTATGAGTTCCGCAGAGTTTATATTTCTACGTGCTATATTAAAAAATAAAAATATAACTTTTATCGGGGAAAAAACAGCAGGCATTATTAATGGTACAACAAGTTTTACTATAGATAATAAATATTTATTAACATTAACAACATCTAAGTATTATGATGAAATGGGTAACTTATTAACTTATGAAGGAATTAACCCGGACATACTAGTCCCTTCATCTTCAAATAATTTTGATAATATGCCTGATGAATGCTTAAACCAGGCCATCCTTAATTTACAATGAAAATATAATTTATTTGAAATCTAAATAATGAATCCTACGTAAAAAGATAAAATAAAAAAGTTTTTAAATGACACTATATCTTTTATACATTATTTTCCAAACCTTTATATTCGAATTCACATTCGAGGGAAATATAATTTTTGTATTAAAAGTCTAGTGGTCAGGCAATTAGGTGGGCTAATTAGCCCACTTTTGCTTTACATATTTATAAAATGTGTACTGTGCGACGTAGCATCTAATATATTTGGGTTTTTCTAAAAATAATATTAATTATTAACACTAAAATCAAAATAAAAAAAGAAAATTTGACTTATTAATCCAAACATACTACTATATTTTTAAATTATTCGCAAAATGTAAAATAGGTCAAAGAAAGGTGCATGGACATGCTTGAAAATAACAGCAGTCTATTTAGAAAGAATAGTCTGGAAAAAGTTTCGTCCCCGGAGCAGCTTAATGAATACATTAGAGTAACAAATCCTAGTTTAATAGTTTTGCTTATAGGAATATTTTCAATAATTATTTCGGGTGCTATTCTTATGTTTACTCACGGAATACCAAACACTGTAAATCTTAGCGGAGTTGTAGCGGAAGACGTTTTGGGGCAAACAAATGTTTATTGTTATTTGCCTATAAGTGTGAGTAAACGTTTAAAATCGGGAATGAAGGTCCAGATTTCACCTGACTATGCCGATAGAGAGGAATATGGGTATATAAACGGTGAAATTCTATCTGTCGGGACAGATATAGTTACTAACGAATTATTGATAAAAGAGTTAAAAAATCCGCAAGTTGTCGTTCCTTCGGTAAATTCAGCTATGCAAAGTGGCAACGTCGTACAAATAAAGATGAATTTAAAAAATTGGTCAAGCCCTAAAGGTAATAATATAAAAGTTACCGAGGGTACGGCATGCGATGCGGTAGTCGTAATAGGCGAAACTAAAGCTTATGAATTTATAATAAAGAGCTAAATGAAGGAAACGAAAAGAGCTAAAAATGGGGGGGTGGCTGATACGAAAAAGAGAGTAAAAGTTCCGGTTGTTATACAAATGGAAGCTCTTGAATGTGGAGCTGCCTGCCTTTGTATGATAGCGGCATACTATAAAAAATGGATTCCACTTACTCGGGTACGTTCAGATTGTGGAGTTTCTCGTGATGGAAGTGTTGCCAGTAATATTTTAAAAGCAGCTAATTCTTATGGGTTTGAAACATCTGGTAGTAGAATGGAACTCGAAGATTTGGCGGATATTACTTTCCCTGCAATTATACATTGGAATTTCAACCATTTTGTTGTAATTTGTGGAATAGATTATAAAAAAGGTAAAGTTTATTTAAACGACCCGTCAAAAGGGCGAGTAACAGTTACTATGGAGGAATTTGATAAGTCATTTACAGGAATTGTGCTTTCTATTACACCCGGTAAATCGTTTAAACCGAGTGGTAAGCCCAAAAGTGTTTGGAGTTTTGCTAAGAGATGTCTAAAAGGTGCGCTTCTCCCATTTGTTTTAGCGGTGATTTTGAGCATTGTTGGAATGGTTATAAATGTTACATCTCCGATATTTAGTAAAATTTTTATGGATAATCTGCTTTCCGGCAAAAATCCGGAGTGGTTATACCCATTTTTAGGTATTATGTTGATTGTACTGGGTTTAAGGGTAATGGTTGGCATTATAAATTCAGTATATTGGTTAAAAATATCAGGTAAATTTGCTCTTACTTCCAGCGCAGAATTCATGTGGCATATTTTAAGATTACCATTAGACTTTTTTTCTCAGCGTAATGTAGGAGATGTTGTTGCAAGGCAGGAGTCTACCGGGTCGATAGCGTTAACTCTTATAAATAAGATAGCGCCGTTACTGGTTGGAGCGGCACAGGTAATTTTTTATATGTTTTTAATGCTTAATTATAGTGTTTTGCTCACTGTTATCGGGGTGGTTTCAGCTATATTAAATATGATAGCGGCAAGCTATACTTCAAAAAGATTGTTAAATTATCAAAGAGCAGCGGCACCAAACCAAGGTAAGGTTATGAGTGTTACCTATGCCGGATTTGAAATGATAGAAACTATAAAATCGACAGGCGCAGAAAACGGATATTTTGAACGTTGGTCAGGATATTATACTAAACAGCAAAATGCGAATGTTAATATTTCAAAATATACGCAATATTTCTCTCTTTTGCCCAGTTTTATAAAAATCACCTCAGATACTGTATTTCAGGTTTGTGGTATATATCTTATTATGCAGGGACAATTTACAATTGGTACATTGGCGGCATTTAGTGGATTTTTAAGTAGTTTTTCGACTCCGATTTCAGATTTTATTGATGTGTATAAAAGTTATGTTTCAATGAAATGCGAAATGGAGCGGGTAGAAGACGTAATGGATTATCCGGCAGATACCGAAATACCTGTTTCCACCAGCGCGTCGCCTGAAGATGACGAAAAACTTTTAGGTAATCTTGAAATAAAAAATATTTCTTTTGGTTATGGTAGGCTTTCCAAACCGGTTTTAAATAATTTTTCTATGAAACTTAAACCCGGCCAATGGACAGCAATTGTGGGCGAAAGCGGCTGTGGTAAGTCTACGGTTGCAAAGCTTATTATGGGGCTGTATAAGCCTTGGAGCGGCGAAATTAAATTTGACGGAAAGAGCAAAGATGAGATAGACCCATATAAATTTCATAGTTCGGTAGCGATAGTTGACCAAGATAAAATAATGTTCCATGATACAATTAAAAATAATATTAAGATGTGGGACGAATCTATAGAAGATTTTGCCGTAATGTTAGCGGCAAGAGATGCAGATATTCATGACACGATAATATCTCGCCCTGAGGGTTACGATTATGTTTTAAGTGAAAGTGGAAGGGATTTTTCGGGTGGTCAGTGTCAAAGAATAGAAATTGCCAGAGCTTTAGCTCAAGAACCGACAATTATAATACTTGACGAGGCAACATCTGCTCTTGATGCTAAAACAGAGAATAAAGTTATGAATAATATAAGAAAGCTTGGCTGTACTTGTGTAGTAATAGCTCATAGACTTTCAACAGTACGTGATTGCGATGAAATTATAGTGCTAGATAAAGGCAATATAATAGAGCGTGGCAAACATGAAGACCTCATAAAGCGCGGAGGGAAGTATCAGGAGCTTGTAATAATAGAATAGTTTTTAGGAGGTGATTTTAGGTGAAAACAGATTATTTTGAAAGCCAGGTTGAACACAGAAGGAGAAGCGATCAAGAGATGTTTCAAGAGTCTTTTTCTGACCTTCTTTCAATAATAGGTATAAAAACTCCTAAAGCGGTTTTGCAAGCTAAAGGAGCGGTTGAAGAAATTTTAACTGCGCTAGGTAAAGAAGTGCCTGAAGTCCCCGAAAATATTTCCGACCTTGAATCTCAGCTCGAATATATGCTAAGGCCGTCTCAGACTATGAGGCGTAGAGTTGAGCTTAGAGGCAACTGGTGGGAAGATGCGGCCGGTGGATATTTAGGAAGCACAAAAGATGGTGACATAATAGCCATAGTCCCGAGTAAATGGTCGGGGTATCAGTATACGGACAAGAGCGGAGAAATCATAAAGATAAACAAAAAGACGGCTAAAAATATAAATGTTAATGCATTTTGTTTTTATGTTACTTTCCCGCTGGAATCTTTAAAAATAAAAGATTTAGTCAAATTTATGGCTAAAACTATGTCTAAAGCGGATATGGTTTTTGTTGTTTTAATTACTTTATTAATTCAGCTTATAGGCATGATTTCGCCTAAAATAACCCATTTGATTTATAACGTTATAATTCCGTCTGGCGAGGCCGGTTTGATTTTGCCGGTTGCCACATTTCTTTTTGGGTTGTCAGTTGGCGGAATGCTTGTTGGACTAACTAAAACTATAATAATGAATAGATTCCAAAATAAAATGAGCGTAGCTGTAAATAGTGCTATAATGATAAGGTTTTTTAATCTTCCCACGAGTTTTTTTAAAAAGTATACTTCCGGTGAGCTTGCAAGTAGGGTAGGCTATATTTCTCAGCTTTGCCAAATGATAATAAATGCTGTGGTTTCAACGCTTTTAAGCACTGCTTTTTCGCTTGGATACATATTCCAGATGAATCAATATGCTCCTACTTTGGTTGTGCCGGGCATGCTGGCTCTTTTTAGCTCTATAGCATATACAGCTTTTATAACATTTAGGCAGCAAGGAATATACAAAAAACAACTAGAGCTTTCCCCAAAATTGCAGTCGCTTACGTACGCGCTTTTTGGCGGAATTCAGAAAATAAAAGTCACCGGAGCAGAAAAAAGAGCTTTTTCAAAATGGGCTAAAAGTTATTCAGACGTCCAGAAGCTAACCTATTTAACGCCGATGTCTATTAGACTTTCTAGTGTTATAAGCGTAATTATATCCACTCTTGGATTAATACTTATATATTACTATGCAGTAATAAGCGGAGTTGAAAGAGCCAATTATTTAGCATTTAACACGGCATATGGGGCGGTAAGTTCAGCAATAACTTCGCTTAGTGGCATTGCATTGCAGTTTGCTAATCTTGGACCTATATTCAATATGATTAAACCTATTTTGGAACAAAAGCCGGAAGGTGGGGTAGAGCGTAGAATACCTGTTTCTGTAAACGGAGATATAGATATAAGTAACGTCACTTTTAGGTATAACGAAGATGGACCTATTATTTTAAATAATATTAGTTTAAAAATAAAAAAAGGGGAATATTTAGGGATAGTAGGTGCCACGGGCTGCGGTAAATCCACTTTGCTAAGGTTGCTTTTGGGATTTGAAACTCCGGAAAAAGGAGCAATATATTATAACGGAAAAGATTTAAAGACGTTGGATTTGCGTTCATTAAGGCAAAAAATAGGGGTTGTTATGCAGAACGGGTCGCTTTTTTCCGGTGATATATTTTCTAATATAGTCATATCATCTCCTTGGAAGACGATGGACGATGCATGGGAGGCAGCACGCATAGCCGGCATGGAGGAAGACATTAAAGCAATGCCAATGGGCATGCACACGCTTATCTCGGAGGGTTCGGGCGACTTTTCCGGTGGACAAAAGCAGCGTTTAATGATTGCCAGAGCTATAATATCTAAGCCGCCAATACTTTTTTTAGATGAAGCAACATCTGCACTTGATAACATAACTCAGCGTTATGTTTCTGAGAGTATTTCTAAAATCAAGAGTACTAGAGTTGTTATTGCGCACAGGCTTTCAACTATTAAAGATTGCGATAGAATTATTGTTTTGGATAATGGACAGATAGCAGAAGAGGGGACTTATAAAGACCTTATGGATAAAAAAGGATTATTTTATGAACTTGCAATTCGGCAAGTTTCAGAATAATTTATAACTTTGCGTTATTGATTAAAAACAAAAACCGATGCTCAAAAAACTTGAGTATCGGTTTAATTTGTTTTTAGTTATTCTAAATTAAAGAGTATTTTTCTTAACATATTTTCAGTATCTAGCCCTGCTTTTTTAAGCTGAGATTCCGCTGTTGCATGTTTAACAAATTTATCTTCTAAAGCTTGGGTTAGATATTTGCCACTAAATTGATTTTTTAAAAGTTCAGCTCCGAATTTTTCTGAAGCCGAGCCTGTTTCTACAGATTCTTCAAAAAATATTATATTTTTAAATTTCAAAGATTTTTTTACTGCTTGTTGTGGTATAGGTTTTATTACGTTAAGTTTTAAAACGCAACAAGTTTTATCTATTTTTTCCAAACGATTGTTTGCACGCATAAGATTTGAAAAAATTCTTCCATAGGTTACTAAAAGAGTTTGAGAATTTAAATTGCCATAAAAGTCAAAATCATTGCCGCTGTAACTAAATTCGGTGGGTTTAGACAGCTCTCCTCCACGGGGGTACCTTATAACTGATATACCATTTTCATCGTTTATACATTGTTTAAGCATTGGCTCTATTTCACATAAAAAGCTTGGCGAATATATTTTTACGTTAGGTATGGTGTTTAAAAAAGGGACATCGAATACTCCTTGATGAGTTTCGCCATCTTGTCCCGTAAGTCCTGCACGGTCTACTGCCAAAATAAGTTTTAAATCTTGGAGTGATACATCATGTATAATTTGGTCATATGCACGTTGTAAGAACGTAGAGTAAACTGCAAAAACCGGGATCATTCCTCCTGCTGAAAGTCCTCCTGCGAATGTTACGGCGTGTTCTTCTGCGATTCCTACATCGAAAAATCTTTGTTTAAAGTTATTTTTAAATTTTTTAAGGCATGTCCCTTCAGACATAGCTGCAGTAATGGCGCATATTTTGGGATTTCCCTCCGCTAATTTACAAATGGATTCCCCAAATTCTTGAGAGAATGTTTTTTTAGTATTAGAACTTATTTTCTCGCCTGTGACTATGTCAAAAGCCGATATACAGTGATAAGCATCAGGCCTTTTCTCAGCGAACTTGTATCCTTTTCCTTTTTGCGTTATAACGTGTACTACTGTTGGTTTATTTAAAGACTTTACTATGTCAAAAGCTTTTTGAAGTTCTTGAAGATTATGCCCGTCTACAGGTCCGTAATAAGATAATCCCATTTGCTCGAACATATTGTTGTTATAAATTATTCTTTTAAAAGCGGATTTCGAACTTTTCATCATGTCTTTTATTTTAAGACCTGCACGAGTTCTGTCTAAAAATCTTTCCATTGTATTTTTTGCCTTCATATATGACGGTCGTATTCTAACGGAAGCCAGGTATCTAGCTACTGCACCCACGTTTTTAGATATAGACATTTTGTTGTCATTTAAAACAAGTACAAAGTTTTTGTTTAATCTGCCTGCGTTGTTAAGCCCCTCATAGGCAATACCGCTAGTTAGCGCACCATCGCCGATAACAGCAATAACGCTGCCTTTTTCACCGGAAATCTGTCTTGCTCTCGCAAGCCCCAGCGCAGCCGATATAGACGTACTACTGTGACCCTCAGTGAATACATCGTATTCACTCTCTTGGCGATTTGTAAATCCGGAAAGACCGCCCTCTTGGCGGATAGTATCAATTTTGTCAAATCTTCCGGTCAGCATTTTATGAACGTAGCTTTGATGGCTTACGTCCCAAATAATTCTGTCGTTTTCCTCGCAGAACGATTTATAAAGCGCAACAGTCAGTTCAACAACGCCTAAGTTTGCTGATAGATGCCCTCCGTTTTTAGAAACCACTTCTATTAACTTACGTCTTATTTCATTACAAAGTTCTTTTAAATCAGATATTTTTTGTAAATCTTTTGGAGAATTTATTTTTTTCAAAAATTTATAGTTTTTATTTTCAGATTCAGAATTCATTTTTTCCCCTTCGAGTTTTGTTTTTGTTTTTAATTAAACAATACTTCTTTTTGTTAGATAGTCCGCCAGATGATTTAGGAAATCAGTGTTACCGCCAATTTTTTGGAGTTCTAGCTTGGCTTCGTTAGAAATTTTCTCTACATATTTTTCCGGAGTTTCAAATTTAAAAAAGTCTAAGATTTCATTTTCGTTATCTGAGATATCGTCTGAAATTTGGAATGCGATTCCTATTTTTTCGCCGTATATTTTGGCGCCAGATATTTTTTTGTCATCTGCTCCCGCCATGATTGCTCCTATTTGAGCCGATGCTGAAAAAAGCATTGCAGTTTTCATTGTATATAATTCCAGAATATTTTTTAAACTGCTTGAATTTAAATCAATATTTAAATCAATAATTTGCCCTCCAACCATACCTGAGGAGCCAGAGCATTTGGCCAATATGTTAATGCTTTTTAATTTTTGCAAACAAAAATCATTTTGCTCGTGGTTGCTGCTTACAATTTCAAATGCCTGAGTTAATAAAGCGTCGCCGGCAAGAACAGCTGTGCTTTCACCGAAAGCAATATGATTGCAAGGCTTGCCGCGCCTCATTTGATCATCGTCCATGCAAGGTAAGTCGTCATGAATCAATGAATATGTATGAATCATCTCCAGTGCGCAGGCAAACGGATAAACCATTTCTTTGTTGCCGCCCAGTAAATCACAAAAAGCCAACATAAGGACGGGGCGAATTCTTTTTCCGCCGGATAAAAGACTGTATTTAATAGATTCCACTAGTTTGCTTGGAACACCTTTTAATGAGTCTATATATTGATTTAAATATTTTTCAAATTCTTCTTTGTAATTTAGAAATTGTTTTTCAAAATTCAATTTAATTGCACCTAATTTCGCCAGATTATTTTTCACAAGTTGAAATTTTTTGTTTTGCGTTTTTTAGTATTTTAGCGCACGATTCGCTTATATCTATACCTTTTTGGTAAAGTTCTATTGATTTTTCAAGATTTTCGTTTCCGGATTCCAATTTAGTTACTATTTCTTCCAGTTTTTTGAGAGATGACTCAAAATCTGTTGATTTTTTTTCCATGAATATCCCTTCGTTTCTGATTATTTATTAAAAGTTTCTTTTTTTATATTTATAATATTTCCGGTTATGCAGCCATCATAGAAGTTTATTTTTATTTTATCATTTTCTTTGATTTTTTTGTAACTGGAAATATCTTTTTTGCCATTAGATATTCTTGTGTACCCTCTTTTAAGAGTTAGCTCAGGGGAGCAGAGTGTTAATCTGCGGCTGAGGATTTCGTGATTATGTGAAACTTCGCAAAATTTTAATTCCATTAATTGTTTTACTCTTAACTTAATTTTGCTTAAATATTCAAGCTTAGTATTTATTAGCTCGCTCGGTGAGTTCGCTTTTAGATTGTTTAAGGTGCATTCTAATCGGCTTTTAGATGATTCTATTTTATAGTTTATAATATTTTTTAATTGATTTTTGACTTTTTCTAGCTTTAAAAAGATATCCTGCATGTCGGGCAATGCTATTTCTGCAGCTGCAGATGGCGTTGCTGCACGTTTGTCAGCCACAAAATCACATATAGTAAAATCTGTTTCGTGCCCAACGGCTGAAATAACAGGAATGGATGAAGAAAAAATCGACCTGGCAAGATTTTCGTTGTTAAATGCCCAAAGGTCTTCTACCGAGCCTCCGCCTCGTCCGATTATTATTATGTCGGCGTTTTTTTTCGAGTTGAAATATTCAATACCTTTAATTAATTGTTCCGGTGAGTTTTCGCCTTGAACCTCTGCACTATAAAGTTTTATTTCGCAAAGAGGCCAGCGTTTTTCTGCAACTGTTTGAATATCGTGTATAACTGCACCGATTGAGGAGGTTATAACGCCTATGGAGTTCGGATATTTTGGCAAGGTTTTTTTAAACTCGGTGTCAAAAAGGCCTTCTGCGGATAATTTATCTTTTAGCTGTTTAAATGCTAAATATACAGCACCCATGCCTTTTGGTTGAATATCGGAAACGTATATTTGATATTGCCCGGAGGTTTCATAGCAAGACACTTTACCTTTTACGATTACGCTCATGCCATCTTTCGGCCTGAATTTGATTTTTTGAGCGTTGCTCGCAAACATGACTGCTCGGATTGTAGATTTCTTGTCTTTTAGAGAGAAATATATATGTCCACTTGCATAGTGGAGTTTAAAGTTTGAAATTTCTCCCTCAACATATACATTTTTTAGGTTAATGTCTTGGTCGATTATTATTTTTATATAAGAATTAAGCTGAGATACGGTTATCGGAGCATAATTGTTTACCATTTTAAACTATTCTTCCTTAGATTTATTTGTATCTTCTTTGGAGTTTATAATACCGCCGAGAACGCCGTTTATATAAGCGGCTTCTTCAACTGAGCTGTATTCTTTTGCTAATTCAACAGCTTCGTTAACAGCTACGCTGTCAGGGGTATCATTTTCAAAAAGTATTTCGTATGTAGCCATACGCAAGAGTGCAAGAGCGGTTTTTGAAATTCTGGTTTTGTTCCAGCCTTTCAAATTTTTTGTTATTGCGTTATCTATCTCATTAACTTTTTGGATTACTCCATTAAAAATATTTTTTGTAAATTTGCTTAGCTTAACTTCTCTTGCCAGCTGTGCGTTTTCAATTATTTCTTCTGATGATGTAAATCCAAAAGTGCTTTCAAATAGTAGCACAAATGCTTGTTCTCTGGATTGCCGCCTGTTCATAAAAATTTCCACCTTGATTTATTAATTGTTTGTAATACCTACATTAACATAATAAGACCCGTAAATCCACACATCGTTATGCCCAATTATTGAAAATGAAACCGGTAATTCCGTAGAATTTGCGGTGTTATCTTTTATGTTGCTGCAGTCCACTATAGCAGATATATTAGAAGACTTTATAAGTCCAATTTTATTTGTTGGTGCCAGTACTGTAATATCTATATTGCCGTTATATATTTTAACGGATTTATTTGTCGGTACGTTTTTTAGCTCAAAATTTGTTATATTTAAGCCTTTTTCTTTAAATCCCGAAGTATTTACAGTGACCTCGGCCGAATAATTATTATCTAGACTTTTACAGCCTTGAGGAAGGTTTATTGGAATATTGAATTTATTTTTAGAAAGATTTACTTGCGAAAAGTCGATTTCATCGGCGTATATATTTTTGAGTTCCGATATTACATCTTTCGGTCCGGCAATGACTATCTTTGATGGTGATATTTTTATAATATCTTTCCAATTATTGTTTAAATCCATTCCGTTTGGTACGTTTTTCATTGTGGGAATAATTTCTAATTCCTTTTTCATTAGTACAGGTACGGTTACTTCTACCTCGCTGCTACTGCAGGAAATCAATTCGCTTGAAATAACTTTTCCATATGAGTCATATAAGACTATCGGTAGTTTCTTAGTTATGCTGGAGTCGACTTCGTCAGTAATAGAATCTTCAACCACAACTTTTTTGATTCTTGTTATTTCGGTTTCAGGCCCGGAAAGCGTGACTTTTGAAGGCGATAATGATGGACTTCCAACATAATAATCAGGTTTTGATTTTAAATCTATTGAAGGCTCAACAACAAATTCTGATTCACGATATCTGTCTACTTTAACATTTATAACCGATGGTTTTACAGATGATACTATTTGATAGTCCTGTAAAACGCCAACCTTTTTTGCGGATAATTCTAAAACGTAGTTGCCGGGAGCGGTTATTGTGCTAGCGGATTGTGTTGCTGTTACTTGTATATTGTCTTTGGTAACTTGTCCTACAACAATCCTGTTGCCTGTTATTTCTACCTGAGCTTTTAGGTTTTGTGTATTAAACACTCTTAATCCGTCTTGTTTGGCGCTTTCGGATAGCGGTATATCAACAGGTATGTCGGCAATTGTTATAGGGCTGCTTTCATTATCTTGGCCGGCGATTATGAGCCATATTAAGAAAGAGGTTAGTATAGAAAACAAGATAACAAATTTATTGTTGTAAAACAGATGCGCTATTTTTATTTTTTTAAATTTGGTAAATAAATTCTTGTTAAATTTTAGCATTGTCTCACTCCTAGGCAACCTTTTATTATTTTATAAGGTAGTTTTTTAAATCTTCTTCAAAATTGTTCAGATTGTCATATATTTTAAGTTTGCCATTTACAGCTATTGCAGCCTTGCCGGTTTCTTCAGAAACAACCACTGCTACGGCATCTGAGTTTTCGCTTATTCCGAGCGCGGCTCTGTGGCGAGTGCCAAGGTGACTGCTTATATTCTGATTTTTTGTTAGTGGTAAAATACAACCACCGGCGTATAAAACGCCATCTCTTACAATCAAAGCGCCGTCGTGTAGGGGAGCTTTGTTATAAAATATGTTGCAAATAAGAGCAACAGAAGGTTTTGATTTAATAATTGTTCCGGTGCTTATAATTTCCCCAAGTTTTGTTTTTCTTTCGAAAATCATTAACGCTCCCATTTTTTCTTTGCTTAATGATTCTACAGATTTTTTAGTAATTTCAACAAGTTTAGTATACACCAGGTCGCGCTCGTTCAGATTTTTATTCATATACGTTCCACGCCAGTATTCGCTCAGATTGCTGCGCCCAAGTTGCTCAAGCGCTCTTCTGAGTTCCGGCTGGAAAACTATCAGTAATGCAAAAACGCTGAATTGAAATACGTTGTTTAAAAGCGAGGATAGCATTCTAAGATGGATTTGATATGAAATAAAGTATCCAACAGAAATCATCACAATGCCTTTAAAAAGTTGCCCGGCTCTTGAATCACGTATAAGGAGTGTCAGCCCATAAATTAGAGCCGCAACTATAATTATATCTAAAAGGTCGTATATGGTAAATGTTCGCATTAAGGCTATAAAGTTTTGCCAATTTCCTTGTAGAAACTCCATAAATTACCCTCTTTTTTTAAAATTTCAAAAATCAAGTGCTAACATCAAAAATTGATATTAACACTTTAAATTTTACCATATTTTGTTTTAATTGCAAATATGTGCATAAAAACATGCTAATTATTTAAAAATATAGACGTTATTTTTTGAATTTTATAAGCGCTTCCAGTAATTTATCTATTTCTTTTGTGTTGTTAAAAACAGATGGGCTAACTCTTATCACTCCACGATGTTTAGTTCCTGCAAATTCGTGAGCGGTTGGGGCACAATGAAGTCCGGTTCTAACCTCAATGCCTCTAGAATCTAGGTATTTGCCAACTTCATCACTTATTTTCCCTTTAACGTTAAAACTGAGTAGTGGCACAAAGTTTTCTGGATCGGGTCTTGGCATATAAAGTTCAATTCCGTGCATTGATTTTAGATTATTATAAAGATAATTTATAAGTTTGGCTTCGTGCATAAATATATTTGAAATTCCTTTAGAATTTATAAAGTCCATTCCTGCACCAAGACCGGCTATACCGGGCAGATTTGGAGTTCCGCTTTCAAATTTTTGCGGCATTTTTTCGGGCTGACAAAATTTCATAGAATCCGTGCCGGTGCCGCCCTCTATGATGGTATCAAGTTTGTTTCCATTAGATGTTATGAGCATTCCCGTACCCATTGGCCCGTAAAGACCTTTATGGCCTGCTAGGCAAAGAAAGTCTATACCCATTTTCTGCATATTTATGGGTAATATTCCTGCCGATTGTGCGCCGTCGACTAATACCGGTATTCCGTATATTTTGCCTAGTGCCGCAATACTTTCTATAGGCATTCTCACACCAAAAACGTTGGAGGCGTGGGTTGTTATAATTAAAGCTGTTTTTTCATTGATGGATTTTCTAAAAGAATCCAAGGTTTTTTCAGGATTGCAAGGGTAAACCTTAGCTTGAGTATATGTTATTCCCTGAGAACCTAGTTTTTTTAAAGGTCGCATGACTGCGTTGTGTTCCATGCAGGACGTTACTACATGGTCTCCGGGTTTTAATAATCCTTTTATTACCATGTTTAGGGCTGTAGTACAATTGAGCGTAAAGACTACATCTTCCGGTCTAGATGCTCCAAACATTTTTGCTGCAACTGTTCTGCATTTTCTTACGATGTTTCCGGAATCTCTGGACATAGTATGGCCGCTGCGACCGGGATTTGCACCATACCTTTTAAATGTATTTATAACTGCGTTTAAAACCTGAGGAGGTTTCGGGTACGTAGTTGCTGAATTATCAAGATATATCACATTTTTACCTCCTATATTTTTTTATTTATTAGATTTTCAAAAATAAAATTAAGCTTGACCTAATTGGTTTAACCCTCATAAGCATATTATGAAGTAGCTATGCGAATTGGCACTGCACTTGTTTTTAAAAGGTTTTGGCGTAAAAGTTATGGCATTGATGTGTTGTCTATTGAATAAATTTTTGTTGATATGTATAATATTTTTGTAACGATTTATAATAATAAGGCGGTTAAAATGTTAATTGGATTGAGTGTAAAAGATATATATACTGCCAATGCCATACTGATTGTTTTATGGCATCTGTTGTTTTGGAAATTTTCTGTTTATCTTAAAGATTCGCTTTTTAATCCCGGTTCGTGCGTTTTTAGAATTATGCCGTGGGAGAAAAGTGGAGTTTTTTATACTAAATTTTTAAAAATCAAAAAATGGAAAGACAAATTACCGCAGTACGTAGCAAAAAATGGATTTTCAAAACGCAATTTGAATAATCATGAGGAATTGAGTTTAGATTATTTAAGAAAATTTATAATAGAAACTTGTAGGGCAGAGTGGAACCATGTTATGGGCTGTACATATTCAGTAGTTGCAATATTGATTAGTCCATTTGATTGCGCTGCTATTTTCTCTGCTATTGCGATTGTATCAAATTTACCATTTGTACTTATTCAGCGTTATAATAGAATGCGTCTTGTTAAACTTTACAAAATGCGTAGTAAGGCATCAAAGAATGCTATAGCAGTTGATTGAGTATATATTTTTGGGTTGACATTTTTGATAAATTTGGTATAATTTTTCTTGTTGAGCCTGGAGAGGTGTCCGAGCTGGCTTAAGGAGCACGATTGGAAATCGTGTAAGTCGTTAAAGCGGCTTCGGGGGTTCGAATCCCCCTCTCTCCGCCATACAAGTACGTATCTTTTGATACACAGAGAAAGCCCAGTTATACTGGGCCTCTTCGCTTTTTATAGAGATTTTCTCAAAATTCATTCGACGGGTTTCAATTAAATTTTTTGCACCTTTCGTGCACTAGTGCACACCCCTGCATTATTTCCCGAGCAAACGTGATTTTGCATCAATAATCTAGTGATTAGCCATACAAGCACGTAAATAGTACCTATCATATGATAGGTACTATTTTTTTGCCTGTATATTATTAATTAATGTAAAAAAATAAGCCCGCACTTTGTGCGAGCTAAAGAGAGAGTTATTTGTTTTTAAAGATTGACATAATATCATAGAAATTTTCTTCATCAGAACCATTTTCGTTTGATGCGCCGAATTTATTGGAAACACCTTTATCTTTGCCTGTTGGCGGGATAGGTAAGTAAGATTCTCTTGTTGAAAATCCTGTTGCAATAACTGTAACACTGATTTCGTCGTCCATATTTTCGTCGAATGCAGCACCCCAGATGATATTTGCATTTTTGTCGGCTTGTTCTGCTATCATTGAAGATGCGGTCTCGATTTCGTCTAATCCGATGTCAGGTGAAGCTGTTACGTTAATGATTACACCTTTAGCACCGTCGATTGATGTTTCAAGCAACGGACTGGAAATTGCCATATTTGCTGCAGCTTCTGCTTTGTCTTTGCCGGTGGCACGTCCTACGCCCATATGAGCATATCCCGCATCTTTCATAACTGCGGTAACGTCTGCGAAGTCTAGGTTTACTAGGCCCGGCAATAAGATAAGGTCAGAAATACTCTGAACGCCTTGACGTAAAACATCATCTGCAATAATGAATGCATTCATTAATGTAATTCTTTGTTGGCTGGCAACTTTAAGTCTTTCGTTAGGTATAACTACAAGTGAGTCTACATGCTCTCTAAGAGCAGCAATTCCGGACTCTGCTTGAGCCATTCTTTTTTGTCCTTCAAAAGCAAAAGGTTTTGTTACTATTCCTATTGTAAGTATGCCCATTTCTTTTGCTAATTGTGCAACAACCGGAGCGGCACCTGTGCCGGTTCCGCCACCCATTCCTGCTGTTATGAATACCATATCGGCATCTTTTAATGCTGCTACTATTTCATCTCTGCTTTCCTCGGCAGCTCTTTCACCGACTTCAGGTTTAGAGCCTGCGCCTTTTCCGCGAGTGATTTTTTCACCAATTTGTATTTTATTGGTTGCTTTTGAACGTATTAAAGCTTGTCTGTCGGTGTTAATGCAGATAAATTCTACGCATTTTACGCCCGAATCGACCATACGATTTACTGCGTTTCCACCGCCTCCGCCTACGCCTACGACTTTTATCTTAACGGCCTCTTCTGTGTTGTCTTCAAATTCAAAACCCATAACTCAAACTCCTTTGTGTTGACTATGTACAATACAAAGCCATATAAATTATCCTAAATAGATATAAAATTCAAAAAAATTGAACTCCAACTACAAGTAAACCTCAGTCTATCATACAAAAAAAAATATTTCAACAAAAAAATTAAATATTTGAATTATTTTGTCGCAAATTTTTTTTTAAAAGGGCTTTACGTTGTGATAAAATTTTATATAATGATTATATTTAAAGTATAAAAACAAAATATAAAAAGTATAAAAATGGAGGTACTGTAATTGAATATATCTGTGATCGGATGTGGAAGATGGGGCTCGTTTATAGCCTGGTATTTGAATAAAGTTGGGCATAATGTTACTGTTTGGGGGCGTCCGGATTCATATCATTTACAAGAATTAATTAATTATCGTAAAAATAACTATTTAACGTTTGATGAAAAAATAATATTTACTGATGATATAAATAAAGCACTAAATTTTGGAGAGATAATAGTTATTTCAATAAGTTGTCAATCGTTACGAAATTTTTTAAATCAAATCAAAGATTGCATTGGCCTAAAAAATAAAACAATTGTTCTTTGTATGAAGGGGATAGAAGAATCAACGGGTAAAAGATTAACCGAGGTAACAAAAGAGTGCCTTGGCGATGACCAAAATGTAGCAATCTGGGTAGGGCCTGGTCATGTTCAGGATTTCGCTGCAGGCATACCTAACTGTATGGTTATAGATTGTGAAAATAATGATATAAAAAAAGAGCTGGTAGAAAAATTTTCTAGTCCGCTAATAAGATTTTACTATGGTTCCGATATTATAGGTAATGAAATTGGTGCCGCGGCAAAAAATGTTATGGGAATAGCCGCCGGTGTGCTTGATGGTATGCATTATGAATCTCTAAAAGGAGCGCTTATGTCACGAGGCACCCATGAGATTGCAAACCTTATAAAAGTAATGGGAGGCAATCCGATTTCTGCCTATGGGCTGGCTCATTTGGGCGACTATCAAGCAACACTTTTTTCGCATCATAGTAATAATAGAAAATATGGAGAGTCGATGGTTACCGGTGAACCATGCACAAAACTTGCGGAGGGTGTTAAAACCTCCCATGCGCTTGTAAAGTTGGGGGAGAAGTTTGGTGTGCAGACTCCAATTTGTAAAGAAGTATATAGTTTTGTGAGCGGGCATGTTTCTCCGCAAAAAGCAATTGAAAATTTGTTTTTAAGAAAAACAAAAAATGAGTTTTAATCTTTTTCGTTTAAATCATATTCATAAACTGTATTACATGGTTGGCATTTTACTTTTTTGATTCTGCTTCAGATAGTTTTTCTGATTTTTTAGGTTCTGTATTCGTTTTTTTGAGAAAGAAGTTTGCATTAATATTGAAAAAACCATCAAAATCGTCGTTATTCATAAAAACTTTCTCCTTTTATTTTCTGTTGATATATGTTAATAATCTTATAAAATTGTTTGAGTAAATTCTAAAAATCTATAAATATTGATGACATTATTTTCTACATGTGGTAAACTTAATGTCATTGTATTTATACTGTAAAGTCAAACTTTATTTTAAGGTATAGATTTTTTTAGGGTTTTGCAATACAATATGATTTGAGAGTATAAATTATGGATTTTAAAATGGTTTTTAATATAAAATGAGGTGTAATTATGAGTTTTTTGAAATTTCTTTTTGGAAATTATAGTAAACGTGAGTTACGCAGGATCAAACCACAAAGTGATGCGGTACTTTCGTTAGAACCAAAGTACCTTAATATGTCTGACGAAGAGCTTGCTTCTCAAACAATAGTTTTGAAAGAGCGTTTAAAAAATGGTGAAACATTAAATGATATTTTGCCCGACGCTTTTGCAGTTTGCCGTGAAGCTTCCGATAGAGTTTTAGGCATGAGGCACTTCCCGGTTCAAGTTATAGGCGGAATAGTGCTCCACCAAGGTAGAATAAGCGAGATGATGACA
>CAYUTE010000119.1:0-1581 GCA_964447545.1 uncultured Eubacteriales bacterium | reverse complement strand
GTTACCACCGAGCTGCCCCCATTGCCTGCGACGGTTCTATCACGCTCGGACTGTGGCTGGGCAGAAGTATCATTATCCCTATTATCTGTCATCGCATACCTACCGGAACCGCCAGTAGTTTATAGCCTACGAACAAAAACTGCATAATACATTTTTGCCGTGCTAAAGCTGCTCACCCCGTTAAAAGCAATAATAGGAACGTATTTGCTGTAAGGCATATTCAGTTTTCAAAGTTTCTGAAACACATCTTTCCGTTTCAGCGACTACAGTATAATCCTTTAAAAAACAATGTGTGTATCTTTGAAAGTTTCAAAATACATAACTGTTAGCTTTTTCACCAAATCCTACAAAAGTGTTTTGCTGCCGAGCCTTTCTTTATATCCGTTACGAATTAAAAATTCATTAATTTCATCTATATCATAAATCCTCAAACAAATGCAATCATGAATAAGTCTGTCAAATGAAGGAAGATTATTCTTTTGTTCAAAATCACTGTTATATGTAAAAGAATATCCGCCTTTTTCCATTAGTTCTGTAACTTTTTCAATACTCATATTCAGTCCCATACATATTGCAAAAAAAATTTCTTTTTTAGGCATATGATAACGATTACTTTTTAGCCTGGAATACTGAATACGCAAAACACAAGTCTTTTGCTGAAACATACCGTCTGAATTAACACCGCTTTCCTTACATATTGAAATTATATCTTCTGCTAAAGTTGATTCATATTTTGTGTTACGAAAATCGTATGCAGATACTAATTGCTTTACAGATATGCCGAAAACAGATGATGATTTTTGATTTTTTGTATCTTTGAAAGTATCATGTTTTTTATTTTCAGCGTTTTGTACAAAGTTTTTTCTTTCTTTATTCATCTTAAAACCTCCGAATTTTGAAATGTATTGATTTTCAAAATTCAGAGATTACGGATATTTAGCTATATATTCCTTCCATACATTTGTCATTGTTACCTTTCATTTTTCGCAAGGCAACAAAAAAGAGCCTGACGAAAAATCGTCAGGCTCCTATCTTTAATGATGGTGCTTGTACATACATTAGATATTTAACAAACTCTCATTTTATAGAGATGCTTATTTTGTTTCCGCATTTATAACATTTAACTACTATTACGCTTGCATTTCGTTCTTTATCCAAACATATTTTTTCATTCTTTTTTACATCGCATAGACGTCCGCCGCAAACCGGACAATGTACCATTTTCACATTATCCGGAGGGAATGCAGATAATCTAATCATTTAAACATATTTCCTTTTTGTAATTATGGCTTTGCGTTTCCCGTTGGGGTACAGCAGTTTCAAAAAATATATCCCGAAAGGGACATATTTTTAATTTTTGATTTGCTTTAATAATTCTTTCCATAATTCATTTGAATTGCCAAGTCTGCTTGCTTGTCGTATAAATGTTTTTGCATTATCCTCGTTGCTTAGGTATTTTGAAATATCTGCCGGGATATAATAATTCTTATCATCGTTCAGCATTTTGCACTTTGCTGCCAAGTCAAAGAATATTTCAACAGCTTCATTATCAAGATTTAATCCTTTTGCAAGTCTTAACAA
>CAYUTE010000118.1:0-1812 GCA_964447545.1 uncultured Eubacteriales bacterium | reverse complement strand
AGAATTACAGCCGTCGCAACCTTTTTATTCGGCTTCACATTTTTAAGCAGGAAAAATGTCGGTACCGTTAAAAATGTAAGCATACTGCTCATAACATAGGGCGCAGTTTCGGAAGTTTTTTCAATTTGCCCCGTGATTACTCCCGACAGATTATAAGACAGAAAATCGAAGAAGTTGAAGAAGGATTCGGTTTCATTAAAAGCAGATCTGTCACTTACTGAATTCAACGCAAAAATAACAGGCAATATAATCACCGCACAAATTAAGCCAGCAAATAAAGAGGAAAAGCCGAATTTGCACATTACCTGCATAATCGGAGCCTCATTTTCTTCCTTTTCGCCCTTAGCCGTTATATCCTTTGAAAAAATGAGATAGATGAAATATAATACGGCAAAAATACAAATCATATAGCCTATATAGAAATTTACAAAAATTGCATAAGCAAGTGAAAGAAAATACAGGCTTGCTTTTTTACCGTTAACTATGTTTTCAATACCGAGCGCTATAAGCGGAAGCATTATCAAGGCGTCAAGCCACATAGTGTTATAATAAAAGCTGATATAAAAGCCGCCGAAAGTATAAATCAAAGAAAAAACAACAGAAACAATATCGGAGTCTTTGCTTTTCTTCTGAAAATAATAATTTGAAGAAGCGGCAATGCACAAGGTTTTAACAAAAATTATAAGGTAAAATGCAATATCGATATTTTCAATATCAAACGGAAGGGCTATTAAATTAAACGGACTTAAAAGATAATAACAGATAAGAGCGAACTGATTTGCTCCGCCCCCGTTATTCCATGAATACAGTATCGATGCGCCTGATTTTATTCTCTCAACATAGTTTGCGAGAAAAGGAGCATATTGAGCTACCGCATCATTTCTTAAAACTGAGGAATCCCCAAACGGTGCGATATTGTTAATCACACTCAGCACAATAAATATAAGACCTGCGAATAATGCTGAAAGCAAAACCGTTGCCGTTATTCTTTTTTTGTTATTTACTCTGTCCAAAGGAATTCCCCTCTCGGTTTTTATTTATTTTATTAAAGTTGATTTAAAATCTGCATAAATCAGATAAAACTTAATTTAAGCGGCAGGCGAGACCTTGCTCCCGCCGCTTTTCTACGATAATAGTATACTATGTTTTTTTTCTGTTTGCAATAACAGTTGCAGTTTTTAATATAATTATAAATAAAAAAAGAACAGAGGGGATTACCCTCTGTTCCTTTTTAACTGATTAAATTATGCTGCTACGTTGTGAACTTCACCTGTAGGTGGAGTAGCAGTACATTTTACCTCGTATGTAATAGCGCCAGTATCGGCTACTATGTACTTAGCTGTGTAGCTGGGGCCTTCAGCTGAAGGGCATGTAGGAAGTGCGTTACCCTCAAAGAGATTTTTGAAATCCTGATTCGCAGTAACTTCAGTGTCTGATGTAATATTGAGCTGACCGCCGTCTTCAGCACCTGTCATCTGGAATGTTTCCATATTGCCCTTGATGACTCTCTGGTTTGACTTACATGACTTAATTCTTGCATTCTTAGTAACTGCGCCGAAAATCGGAATTGCAACAGCAACAAGGATACCAAGGATTACAACAACGATCATTAACTCAACGAGTGTAAAACCTTTTTTGCTCATAAGTTTTCTCATAGTGAAAATCTCCCTTTAATAAAATAGTATAAATTTATATTCTGGGCGAATGCCCAAGATACCTTTATTATTGTTACGGGAATGTTCCGTAACTTTTATGTACACATTATATAACACTATTTTCGATTTGTAAAGAGTTTTTTTGAAATTTTTTCAA
>CAYUTE010000117.1:0-1827 GCA_964447545.1 uncultured Eubacteriales bacterium | reverse complement strand
AACAAATGAGGGTAAATTATTAAGGGAAAAAGCAAGCAAGGCAATAGGTTTATTTGATGAAAAATTTTATCCTGCGGTTTATACTATGCAAACAATAAATTTAGGCTCATATTCCAATATGAAAGAAATGGAAATGCAACCTTTAATTACTGTTACGCAAGATTATAACAATGTATTCACTTTAGATGTAGAGATTGACGGTAAGAAAACAAAAACAAAAAAGGTTGCCATGTGGTTAAAAGGTTCAAAATGGGGAGATAATACTAATCCTGAAATTGTACCTGATAACCAAAAATGGGGAACTGCAATTTTCACAAAGGCAAGTAACCAAGTAACACAACAAATAAAAGGTAGATTTGTGCCTAACTGGTATTATTTAAAATTTACAATAAGAACTGAAAAGGTCGGAGAAGATTTTAACATTGTAAATTTTGAACTAAAAGGACTTACACAAGAAACAGACACGACAGGTAGAAAATAAATGATAGTATCAAGATGTAAAGACATTGAAGAATTTAAAAGAGTACACGCTCAATGCGAAAATGAGCGTATTCCAAGTGCTGAAAGTATTTTGCATAATTGGGATTATCATTTTTGTTTTTATGATGATAAAACTCAAAAATTGATAGGCTGTATTTATTTAGAAGATGAGGACGGCAAGACTTGTTTAAGCGGTTTTGCTTTACCTAAAAATTATGATACAGTTATCAACGCAATAAATTGGGTTAGTTTGTATTTCCACGCTGACGATTTATATTCTAAAACTGACAAAAAAAGTGCTATAATAGTATTGTTAAGATGTGGATTTAAAAAGATTGATGAAGAAACTTATTTTAGAAAGGCATTTTAATTATGGGTAAGAAAAATAGTAAAGCACCTGAACAACCTACAACTAAAACAGATACAAGCTTATTTGGTTCTACTTCAACGGGGAAATTTGGTAGTACTTTTAGTCCTACAAGTTTTCAAAACCAATTTGTAAATAATGCACAAAATGCAATGATAAACGCACAAAATGCATATAATAACAGAGAAGTTGCACAGGAAGCCGTTGACAATATGAATAGACAGTATCAAATGGACTTCCAAAATCAGTTGTTAAATCCAGCATTAAGCAAGGGTTGGTTAAGAGGTTCAACAGCTCAAGATGTCATGAGTGTTGCTAATCAAGATTATCAAAATAGACGTTATGACCTTGTTAATGACGAATTGCAACGAAATCAACAGGCTTTGGCTAATAACCTTGCTAATTACATGACGATATATGATATTTCAAAGGGTGTAACAGGTTTGAGTAATGCGTTAAATGCCGCTAACTCAAATTATGCGTTAGAGCGAGCACAAATGAATAATGCTAATAAGATTGGTTGGGGTCAGTTATTAGGAACTGCTAGTGATATAGGTGGTCAAGCTGCAAAAGGTGCTACAATGGCAGCTATGATGTCTGACATTCGTCTAAAAGAAAACATAGAAAAGCTTGATACCATTGATGATATAAACATTTACAAATTTGACTTTATCAACGGTGCTAAAAATCAAATCGGAGTAATTGCACAAGAAATGCAAGAAAAATGTCCTGAATGTGTAGTTGATAAAGGCGAATATTTGGCAGTTGATTATAGTAAATTACCTGAAAAGGTACAAGCAAGGATTAAGGAGTTAAGATAATGGCTAATTTCGGATTAATAGGTAACGCTGCTGATGATTTTATAAAAAATAAACCTTCACAAGGTATTATTTCAGATACTATAACAGGAAAAGATAACGGCAAAGGTGCTGTATATAATGCTATTGATAATTATGTAAAAACACCTGATAAAAAATTCA